>NZ_JSXC01000023.1 GCF_000803215.1 Pectobacterium fontis | reverse complement strand
ATAAACAGACGCTGGAAGGGTTGCTGATGGAGAACGAGAAAGGCTATCTGACGGAACTTCACCAGAATGCGCAGCGGTTACTCAAACCGTTAAAGGTGGTGAACCCGTTCGCCAGCCAGTTGACGTTCCTGAGCGACAAGACGCGCACGCGACGCGACCATATGAAGTACCTCACCCTGATACAAAGCATCGCGCTGTTGCACCAGTGCCAGCGGGAAGTGAAACAGGTGGAGCACCGTGGGCAGGTCATCGAGTATATCGAGGTAGCGCGTTCCGATATCGTGCTGGCGAATCGGTTAGCGCACGAGATATTAGGCCGGACGCTGGATGAGATGCCGCCACAGACAAGGACGCTGCTGATGCTGATACAGGGGATGGTGAACCAGCTAGCACATACGCAGAACAAAAAGCCGGGCGAGGTACGCTTTACGCGGCGGGATATCCGCGATGCGACACAGTGGAGCGATAACCAGTTGAAAGTCCACTGTCTGCGGCTGGTCGAAATGGAGTACCTGTTGGTTCATGGCGGTAGCCGGGGTCATCTGTTGCAATACGAGTTGTTGTGGGATGGGAACGGCAGCGATGACAACACACATCTGTGCGGCCTTATCGATCCGCCGGAAGCTAATCCCGCAGGACAGTACGACTCACGCAAGTTGGGGGTTAAGGAGAGCAAGTTGGCCTCAAGTTGCCCCCAAGTTGGTGCCAAGTTGGAGGAAGGAAAATCCCGCCAAGCCACGTCAGATAAGGGTTCGTCAGTCGCAAGTGGCGATAAGGTGAAAAGCACTGTTCCGGCAAAGCCAGATAAGCGCATCACACCGTAGTTCCCTTCTTCTCACTTCGCAGGACGCGCCACCATGACCCGACCGAAACCGCCCAGCCCGCAAGCCCTTTACCTTAGCAGCCTGTCACAGACGCTGCGCCAGTACGCCACGGCTTATCTCGAACACCTTGCTGCCACGAACCACAGCCCACGCACAATAGAATCCTACAGTGAACGGCTGCGCCCGTTCGTGACATGGTGCGAAGAGCGGGGCATCACGCAGGCGGCACAGGTGAGCCTGTCGGTGCTGGAAGCCTATCAGCGTTATCTTCATGGCTACCGCAAGGCGGACGGTAAACCGCTGGCACAGGGTGGTCAGCTTAACCGCCTGTCAGCGATACGCGGGCTGTTCCGGTGGCTGCTGCAACGGCATCATATCCTGTACAACCCAGCGGAGCAGATGACGCTACCGAAAGCGGAGAAACGGCTGCCAGCACAGATACTGAGCGAAGAAGAAACCGAGGCGGTGATGGACGCACAGGACACAGACACGCTGACAGGGTTACGCAACCGTGCCGTGCTGGAAATGCTGTGGAGCACGGGGCTACGGCGGTCAGAGCTGTCCGGGCTGATGCTGGCCGATGTGGACGTGGGGCGCGGCGTGCTTGTCGTCAGGCAAGGTAAGGGGAACAAGGACAGGGTGGTGCCAGTGGGAATGCGTGCGCTGGTCTGGGTACAGCGCTATCTGGACGCGGTACGGCCGAGGCTGACGACAAAACATGACAGCGGTTATCTGTTCGTGACGATATGGGGGAAACGGCTGGCGCGGTCAACGCTGACGATACTGGCAGGCCGGGCGATACGGGATGATGCACACCTGAAGAAAGCGGGCGCGTGTCACCTGTTCCGGCACTCGATGGCGACGCAGATGCTGGAGCGCGGGGCAGATACGCGACACATCCAAGCTATCTTAGGGCATGAAAAACTGGAGACGACGCAAATCTACACCCGTGTGGCTATCGGTCATCTGAAACAGGTGCATGAGAATACGCACCCAGCAGAGCGCAAGCCGAAGCCCCGACGCCGGAAGAAAGGCAAACCGGACGCTACCGTGTCGCCGGATAGCCCGAAAAAGTAGCTCACTCCCTTCAAGGCCGCAGGGATGGTGCAGGGCAGAAAGCCCTCGTCCCTGCGGGCTTACTGCCTTGTTCAGCTAAGGCGCTCCGGCGGTAAATGTCGCCCGGCCAGCGCCAGACAATGGCGCTCTCTGTACTTAACGTTGCTGGCCGAACGTCATTCAACATAATGTGG
>NZ_JSXC01000022.1 GCF_000803215.1 Pectobacterium fontis | reverse complement strand
TTTTTATATCGTTAAGATACGGTCTTGTGAGTGCCCACACAGATTGTCTGATTAAATTGTTAAAGAGCAGTGCCACAATCTCTCGTGGCGCGGGCTGCATATCTTATGCTAATCCGCTTTACAGTCAAGTCATTACTGACTGTTTTTTTTAAATCTTTTTCCTGTCATCGCAACCGCGTGTCGCTGTTGCCGTGTCAGTGGAGGCGCATTATAGGGACTTCTCGGCAGGCCGCAATAGGTATTTTAAAGAAAAATGATTGTTTGCTGCATTCCACAGCAAAACCCCACTTTATACCTATTTTTGCACAAACTTATCCACAGAAAGCATTCTATTCAAAAATTGACGAGCATCACGCAAACGTTTTCGCTACAATTCACCCCGTTCAAAATCGTCGTATTTTGGCGAACGCTAGCTGAATATTTCTCTTTATTCCGCAACTATTGCTCTGACAAAGACGATATTCACATACCGTTCCTTACTGACTACCCAAATCCAGGGGATAACATCATCATGCAACAACGCCGTCCAATTCGCCGCGCTCTGCTCAGCGTTTCTGACAAAGCAGGTATTGTCGAATTTGCTCAAGCTCTGTCCCACCGTGGCGTCGAGCTTCTTTCAACGGGGGGAACCGCCCGTTTGCTGGCAGATGCTGGCTTAGCCGTGACTGAAGTCTCTGACTACACCGGCTTCCCTGAAATGATGGATGGGCGTGTAAAGACTCTGCACCCGAAAGTACACGGCGGCATTTTGGGACGACGCGATCAAGATGATGCGATCATGACGCAGCACGACATCAAACCCATTGATATCGTCGTAGTGAACCTGTATCCGTTTGCTCAGACCGTTGCTCGCGAGAACTGCACGTTAGAAGATGCGGTTGAGAATATCGATATCGGCGGCCCCACCATGGTGCGCTCCGCCGCCAAGAACCATAAAGATGTAGCTATCGTGGTCAAGAGCAGCGACTACAGCGCCATCATTAATGAAATCGACGCCAACGACGGCTCACTGACCTACGAAACCCGTTTCGATTTGGCCATTAAAGCCTTCGAACACACTGCCGCTTACGACAGCATGATTGCCAACTACTTTGGCGCGCTGGTTCCGCCTTACCACGGTGAAACTGATAAACCATCCGGTCACTTCCCACGCACGTTGAACCTGAACTACATCAAAAAACAGGACATGCGCTACGGCGAGAACAGCCATCAGCAAGCCGCCTTCTATATAGAAGAGAGTATTAGTGAGGCTTCTGTCGCGACGGCTACACAGTTACAAGGAAAGGCGCTGTCTTATAACAACATCGCCGACACCGATGCGGCGCTGGAATGCGTGAAAGAATTTGCCGAACCGGCCTGCGTGATCGTTAAACACGCAAATCCGTGCGGCGTAGCGATTGGTGATTCCATTCTTGATGCCTACGAGCGCGCTTATAAAACCGATCCGACTTCTGCATTTGGCGGCATCATCGCGTTCAACCGCGAACTGGATGAAGAAACCGCACAGGCCATCATCAGCCGTCAGTTTGTCGAAGTGATTATTGCGCCATCTGCCAGCGAAGCCGCATTGAAGGTGACCGCTGCCAAACAAAACGTACGCGTCCTGACCTGTGGCAATTGGCAGCAACGTGTTGCTGGTCTGGATTTCAAACGCGTTAACGGTGGTTTGCTGGTACAAGATCGCGATCTGGGGATGGTCGATGCGTCCCAACTACGCGTGGTGACCGAGCGCCAGCCAAGCGCACAGGAACTCCGCGACGCGCTGTTCTGCTGGAAAGTGGCTAAATTCGTTAAATCCAATGCGATTGTGTACGCACGCGACAACATGACTATCGGAATAGGCGCTGGCCAGATGAGCCGCGTTTACTCAGCGAAAATTGCCGGAATCAAAGCCGGTGATGAAGGGCTGGAAGTCAAAGGTTCCGCGATGGCATCCGATGCGTTCTTCCCCTTCCGCGATGGCATTGATGCCGCGGCTGCCGTTGGCATTACCTGCGTGATCCAGCCGGGCGGATCAATTCGTGATGATGAAGTTATTGCCGCCGCCAACGAACACGGCATTGCGATGATCTTTACCGACATGCGCCATTTCCGCCATTAATTCTGGAGCTTGAACGAAATGAACATTTTAATCATTGGTAATGGCGGGCGTGAGCACGCGCTGGCCTGGAAAGCATCACAGTCACCGCTGGCGAAACGTGTTTATGTTGCGCCGGGAAATGCAGGTACGGCACTTGAACCAGCGCTGACCAACGTTGATATCTCTGCCACCGATATTCCAGCGCTCGTCGCCTTCGCACAGGAAAGCCACATCGATTTAACTATAGTTGGCCCAGAAACACCGTTAGTTCTCGGTGTTGTAGATGCGTTTCAGCACGCAGGTCTAAAAATTTTTGGCCCAACACAAGGGGCAGCACAGTTAGAAGGCTCTAAAGCCTTTACCAAAGATTTCCTGGCACGCCATCACATTCCGACGGCGGAATACCAGAATTTCACCGAAGTTGAACCTGCTCTCGCTTATGTTCGCAGCAAAGGCGCGCCCATCGTTATCAAAGCTGACGGATTAGCCGCAGGCAAAGGCGTGATTGTCGCCATGACGTTGGAAGAAGCGGAAAACGCCATTCAGGATATGCTGGCAGGTAATGCCTTCGGAGATGCCGGGCACCGTATCGTGGTAGAAGAGTTCCTTGATGGCGAAGAAGCCAGCTTCATCGTCATGGTCGATGGCAAAAATGTGCTACCGATGGCGACCAGTCAGGATCATAAACGCGTTGGCGATAAAGACACTGGCCCAAATACCGGTGGCATGGGCGCTTATTCGCCGGCTCCGGTCGTGACCGATGAAATCCACCAGCGCGTAATGGATCAGGTGATTTGGCCAACCGTGAACGGTATGGCCGCTGAAGGGAATACCTACGTTGGTTTCCTGTATGCCGGCCTGATGATTTCTGCCAATGGTCAGCCAAAAGTCATCGAATTCAACTGCCGCTTTGGCGACCCGGAAACACAGCCAATTATGCTGCGCCTGCGTTCCGATCTGGTGGAACTGTGTCTGGCTGCCTGTGACGGCACGCTGGATCAGAAAGATTCAATCTGGGATGAACGTCCGTCTCTGGGCGTGGTCTTGGCCGCAGGCGGCTATCCGGCTGACTACAATACGGACGATGTAATTTCCGGTTTACCGCAGCAGGATGCCGAAGATGGCAAAGTGTTCCACGCGGGCACCAAGCTGAATGGAATGAATGTCGTGACCAACGGCGGGCGCGTTCTGTGTGTTACCGCATTAGGCAATACAGTGGCTGAAGCGCAACAGCGCGCGTATGAAATCGCTGCGGGTATTCAATGGCAGGGAGTCTTCTGTCGCAAAGACATCGGCTACCGCGCCATTGAGCGCGAGCAAGCCTGATAAGAGAAGTTTGATAAACGATTATCGAATAAATGCTGAAGCCCGGAGAAATCCGGGTTTTTATCATCATTTAGGCTGCCACTGGCAGACATCATCTTCCATCACCAGCAATAACTGCGTCCCTTCCGGCGCTTCCAGCCACGCAACGTTTAGCGGGCGCATCGCATGCGCTTTTTGCTCCTGCGCGATCCATTCACGCGAATCACGGTCAAAATCAGGACGAACCAGCGTACCGTCGCAAGACTGAACCTGTCCTTCCAGCCATTTCCCTTGCTTTAACGTCACCTTGCCTGCACGCAGAACCTCACTCAACTCCAGCATGCGTTTCGCATCAAACTGATAGAGCGCGACATCATCATCGGAAACCGACTCACGTCTTTCGGCAAGCTGTCGCTGCATAAAGCTGACGGTTCCATCTTCTGCAAAGCGTAAGCGCATATCTTCTTTTTGTGCACCGAGCTGATTACGCTGTATCTCATGCAGTTTACCCTGCTGGAACGTATAGCGTGTCACCACCACACCGTTGCCCTGAAGCGGGTTGAACACGGTAGTCAGCGCCGTCGTATTCTGCGCATCATCTTTACGCCACACACGAACGATGCCGCGATCGGCAACATAACCGCTGGAAAAAACATCCGGCGGTGCCGTGCGGCTGCTACAGGCGACTACGGCAGTCAGCACAAGGCCTGCGCCACACAGACGGCGTAAAAGCAAAAGGGGCGAAAACGCCCCTCTGCTTAAACTTTTAACCGACATGGGCTTATTTGACAGCGTCTTTCAGAGCCTTGCCAGAAACAAACGCTGGCACGTTGGCAGCAGCAATTTTGATTTCTTTACCGGTTTGTGGGTTGCGGCCAGTGCGCTCATTACGATGGTTGACTTTAAACGTACCAAAACCAACTAATTGTACTGCATCACCTTCTTTCAGAGACTCGGTAATTGCCGCCAAAGTTGATTCCAGAGCTGCTTTAGCCTGTGCTTTTGACAGATCAGCTTTGTCCGCAATTACATCAATCAGTTGAGTCTTATTCATAAGTTATCCTTACAGTGTGTTTATCGCTTGCTAAGCATCGAGTGCGATGGATATGCACCATCCCGTTTTAGGGTGTAGTAGCACTCTCCTGCTACACGCACCGACAGCCACTTTTTTTACGCCCCCCAAATGTAGACCAGACAGGGTGCGAATGTGAAGCCTTAAGACAGGCCATTTCAGGCCTTAAATCACGTTTTGTCGCGTTATTGCTGCAAATTTATCCCGATGTTACTGCTTCCGGCCTCACGCAGATCGGAACGGAGCCCTTTGATTAGCTCAATATCGCGTTCTTCGCAGGCCGCCAACAGGCGAAAAATCTCCCATTGGATGTCCCATTCTTCTTCAATGGCAGGCAAAACCTTTAACTCATCGTCGGTCATCTCTTTGCCGGCCTGCGTCATTTCCAACATGGCAACCGTGCGGATAGACGCTTCACTAATGGCTATCGCATGTTCAAGCGTTGAACCGCTTAAACGCGAATGAATCAGCTCGCCCAGCGCGATACAGGCATCAATTGCCGGATAAACGCCATAAAGATCGTAATCTTCAGCGGCGGGCACCGCTTCTTCCAGCTTTTCCAACTGGCTATCGAAATTCACCTTCGCATCTTTAACAACCAATGTTTCCCATACCAGATCGAGAATGCGGCGGTAAACCATCGCGTCGCCGAATGCTGTTTGACGACAGAACTCGTGATAATTGGGGTACATACGTTCACAAAGACATGCCATGAAAGTGACATGTTGCCAGCTCGCCAGCTTTTCCAGACGCAAATGAATGGGGTTACGTAACATTTTTATGCTCATTAACAGCAACGGACGGCAGTGTACCTGAAATCACAGTGACGCCCTATGCCTGAATTCCTAAAGTTTTATCATAATACGTTAGCCGCTTGCTGCCGTTGCCAACGCACAAATGCGGGACGATTCGATGCCACAGCATCGGCCCAACGGGTCGGCTCCGGTAAACGGTAGCCACGCATACAACATTGTACCCAGTGCAAGGCGCTATCCTGACTGATTCGATGCCCCGTTGCCACAAATAGCGGATTACAGCGCGCTTTGCTGCGCCATACCCAGCCAATTTGTTCACCTTTATCCAGTAACGGCTGCTGGCTGCCAACGCTCTCCGCCAACGGCTCAAACCGACCACAAAGCCGACTTTTCGCCACGCCAATCGTGGGAACATCAACCAACAGGCCAAAATGGCTGGCAACGCCGAGACGACGCGGATGGGAAATCCCATGCCCATCGACAAACAGCAGATCCGGTTTCTGTTCCAACAACGCCCATGCGGCTAATAACCCAGGACATTCACGAAATGAAAGAAAACCAGGAATATAGGGCATCGTCGTACTGATACGCGCAATCTTGTATTCTACCAGTTCCAACGAAGGATAGCGCATTACTGCAATAGCGGCGCGAGTGACCGCACCTTCTCGTTCGAAGCCGACATCCGCCCCCGCGATAAATGCGGGTTGCTCACATGGTAAATCGTCGTGCCGAATCACATCAGAAGCACGAGCCAGTTGTTCAGCCCGTAGCTGTTGTGTATCAATCACAGCCCCTCCCGTGAATCATGCATGATAAGGGCGGGACAACCGATGCACCGCATCAACAAAAACGCCCGCATGCTCTGGCGGCACGTCCTGATGAATACCGTGGCCCAGATTGAAAACATGCCCGTTACCTTGTCCAAACCCAGCCAGGATCGATGCCACTTCCTCTTCGATCCGCGCCGGATCGGCATACAGCATAGAAGGATCCATATTTCCCTGTAGCGCCACTTTATCGCCTACGCGACGGCGCGCATCGGCAATATCGCACGTCCAGTCCAGCCCCAGCGCGTCGCAGCCGGTTTCTGCCATCGCTTCCAGCCATTGTCCCCCACCTTTGGTGAAGAGCGTCACGGGCACACGGCGGCCTTCGTTCTCACGCTGTAAACCATCAACAATCTTATGCAGGTAATGCAGGGAGAATGCCTTGTAGTCGCGTCCACTCAGCACACCGCCCCAGGTATCGAATACCATCACCGCCTGCGCACCCGCGCGAATCTGCGCATTGAGATAAAGAATGACGCTATCGGCCAGCTTATCCAGTAACAGATGTAGCGTTTTCGGCTCCGCGAACATCATTTTCTTGATGACGGTAAACGCTTTGCTGCTACCGCCTTCAACCATGTAGGTCGCCAGCGTCCACGGGCTGCCCGAGAAACCGATCAGCGGTACTTCCCCCGCAAGATTTTTGCGGATCGTTCGCACCGCATTCATCACATAACCGAGTTCTTGCTCGGGATCGGGAACCGGCAGATTAACCACATCGGCATGCGACGTAATCGGCGAGCGAAAGCGTGGGCCTTCCCCCGCTTCAAAATAAAGCCCTAATCCCATGGCATCGGGAATGGTGAGGATGTCAGAAAAAAGAATCGCCGCATCCAGCGCATAACGTCGTAGAGGTTGTAACGTGACCTCACACGCCAGCTCTGCGTTTTTACACAGCGACATAAAATCACCGGCCTGCGCGCGCGTTGCTTTATATTCCGGCAAATAACGCCCCGCCTGACGCATCATCCACACCGGGGTGACATCAACGGGTTGGCGCAATAACGCCCGCAAATAGCGATCGTTTTTCAGGTAGGTCATGTTCTTTTCCTTTCAGCCTCACGGCGGTTCTGCACCAGATCGGTGGGTTGAAGCAGATGTTTATGAAACGAATACGTTATGGCGCAAAGAGTACCACGTCAGCCTTCGTTCTCGTGATAAGCGCGACACAGCACTACCGTATCTTCGATAAGCCGACGCGCTACCGTACCCGGCGGCGGCAACTGCGGGAGTTGGTCATAGCGGAACCAGCCAGCATCACGTAGCTCTTTCGGATCATGCTTGATGTCTCCATCCGCATAATCGGCCATAAACGCCATCATCAGTGAATGAGGAAATGGCCAGGGCTGAGAACTCACGTAACGCAGGTTTTTTATCTGGATTTGGCTCTCTTCCATCACTTCACGCACGACCGTTTGTTCCAGCGTTTCCCCCACTTCGACAAACCCAGCCAGCACGGTGTACATATTGCCGCGATGCCGATTGTGCTGCGCCAGTAAAATTTCATCACCACGGCGAATCGCGACGATGATGCAAGGCGCGATCTGCGGGTAATAACGCTCTTTGCAGTGATGACATAAACACGCCAATTCCGTTTTACTGCGCACCATTTCATGGCCGCAGTAGCCGCAATAGCGATGGGAACGGTAGAACTCGGCCAGTTGTACGCCCCGCCCCGCAAGCTGGAATAACCCTACGTCCTGATCGAGCAGTTGGCGAACCGATGCCATATCCGCATCCCGTCCCTGACACACCAGCCAAACGGGCTGTCCTTGCCATTCGCCGATTTGGCGCGCCGTTTTTCCCTGTAATGCCCACGCCGTCGCCGTTCCGTGCGGTAATTCTCCCTGAGGCAACCAGATGTGTACCGCATCGCTAACGACCCACCAACCGGTTTCATCACCTTTTAGCGTCTGTTCCATATCTTTTTATTGCTCCACTGCCACTTCACTGGCATTTTACATTCAGAGTGATTACATAAGTTTTGTAACTGTATTTCAGTTATTTCTTACCGTTCACGGAGTCAACGATGCTAAACCAGCTACAAAGTCTGACTGAATACGTTGGTGGCAATAATGCGTTAATCGACCAATGGCTACAAGCGCGTAAGCAGCTTCTGGTGGCTTACTACCATCTGGTGGGTATCAAGCCGAACAAGGAAGCGCTGTCGCTCCTGGATGAAGAAGCATTAGATAATTTTTGCCAGAATCTGGTGGACTACCTTTCTACGGGTCATTTCCACTTATACGAGAAGATGCTGCATGAAGCGGCAACCCACAGCCAACAAGTATTAGCACTTTCTGCCCAGCTCGACCTCGCCCTGCAAGATAACACGCAGCAAATCATGACGTTTTATGACAGCCATCTGGCGACAGCCATCGATCATGATAACTGCTTCGCCTTTCAACAGGCGCTCTCCAGCGTCGGTGAAGCATTAGAAGAGCGTTTTACGTTAGAAGACAACATGATCCGGCTGGTTTACGATAACTAGCGGCTAGTTGGCGTTATTTCATTACCTCACCCGACGCTGTATGGGTAAAAGCGGCACACTTTGACATCCGTGTTTTGCCGTCATACAGTGTAGGGGTTTTATTGGCTCGTTTAAAAAACGGGCAAATCTTGTCGGAGTGCCTAGGGCGTTTGTGTTTCGTGTCAGAAACCGTTGAGCGCACAGGCTGAGACCGTTAATTCGGGATCCGCGGAACCTGATCGGGTTAATACCTGCGAAGGGAACAAGAGTAATGCACCTCATTGAGGTTGAGCCTAAGGCTGCGTATGTACACATACCTGCCTCGATGCTCACTATCTTTATTACTCCCTCCGGCTCCAGACAAGCAATCTTCCCTTTACGTACTACAGGAACTTGCTATGTCTACAGAACCCTTGTCTATAAAAACCGTGTCATCAAAATCGGGGCGTCGTGAGCAGCGTGCGGCCGCCCAACAGTTTATCGACACCTTACAGGGCAGCGCCTTTCCCAATTCCAGCCGGATTTACCTGACGGGTTCACGCGATGACATCCGCGTACCGATGCGGGAGATTCACCTCAGCCCGACGCTACTCGGCGGCAGTAAAGATCATCCGCAATACGAACCCAATGAGCCGATCCCGGTTTACGATACTTCAGGGCCTTATGGCGACCCTGCCGCGCAACCGGATGTTCGCGTTGGTTTAGCCAAGCTGCGCGCCAGTTGGATTGCCGAGCGTCGCGACACCGAGTCGCTATCGGGCGTCAGTTCCGATTTCACCCAACAGCGTCTGGCAGATGCGGGGCTGGATCATCTGCGCTTCGAACACTTGCCACGACCGCAGCGTGCCAACGCGGGCAAACGCGTCACTCAGCTTCACTATGCGCGACAGGGCATCATCACCCCCGAAATGGAATTTATCGCCATTCGCGAAAATATGGGACGCGAACGCATTCGCGGTGAGGTACTGCGCCAGCAGCATCCGGGGCAAAGTTTCGGCGCTCTCCTGCCGGAAAACATCACGCCGGAATTCGTTCGTCAGGAAGTCGCCGCCGGACGCGCGATTATTCCCGCTAATATCAATCACCCCGAATCAGAACCGATGATTATCGGTCGCCATTTTCTGGTGAAAGTTAACGCCAATATCGGCAACTCCGCCGTGACATCTTCCATCGAAGAAGAGGTGGAGAAGCTGGTCTGGTCTACCCGCTGGGGCGCGGATACCGTGATGGATTTGTCCACCGGACGTTATATTCACGAAACTCGCGAATGGATCCTGCGCAATAGCCCGGTGCCAATCGGGACTGTGCCCATCTATCAGGCGCTGGAGAAAGTGAACGGCGTGGCAGAAAACCTGAACTGGGAAATGTTCCGCGATACGCTGCTGGAGCAAGCGGAACAGGGTGTGGACTATTTCACCATCCACGCGGGGGTGCTGCTGCGCTACGTGCCGATGACGGCCAAACGTCTCACCGGTATCGTCTCACGCGGGGGGTCGATTATGGCGAAGTGGTGCCTGTCGCATCACAAAGAGAGCTTCCTGTACGAGCATTTCCGCGAAATCTGTGAAATCTGCGCCGCTTATGACGTCGCGCTGTCGCTGGGCGACGGCTTGCGCCCCGGCTCGATTCAGGATGCCAATGACGAAGCCCAGTTTGCCGAACTGCATACGCTGGGGGAGCTGACCAAAATCGCCTGGGAATACGACGTGCAAGTGATGATCGAAGGCCCTGGCCACGTTCCGATGCAGATGATCCGGCGTAACATGACCGAAGAACTAGAGCACTGCCACGAAGCGCCGTTCTACACGCTCGGCCCGTTAACCACCGATATCGCACCGGGTTACGATCACTTCACCTCCGGCATCGGTGCCGCCATGATCGGCTGGTTCGGCTGCGCCATGCTCTGTTATGTCACACCGAAGGAGCATCTCGGCCTGCCGAACAAAGAGGACGTTAAACAGGGGTTGATTACCTATAAGATCGCCGCTCATGCCGCCGATCTGGCGAAAGGCCACCCCGGCGCGCAGATCCGTGATAACGCCATGTCGAAAGCGCGCTTCGAATTCCGCTGGGAAGATCAGTTCAATCTGGCGCTCGATCCGCAAACCGCACGCGCCTACCACGATGAAACGCTGCCGCAGGAATCCGGTAAGGTCGCCCACTTCTGTTCCATGTGCGGCCCTAAATTCTGCTCGATGAAAATCTCACAGGAAGTGCGCGACTACGCGGCAAAACAGGAAGCAGAAGCCAAACCGATTGAAATAGGTATGGCGCAGATGTCGCAAGAATTCCGCTCGCGCGGCAGCGAGCTTTATCACAGCGCCACCAGCCTGCAAACCGAGGAAAGCCAATGACAGATTCGACGCCTTTTTCCCCGACGTCACCGCGACTGGGGCTTTATCCCGTCGTCGATAGCGTGGAGTGGATCGAACGCTTACTCGGCGTCGGGGTGAAAACGATCCAACTCAGGATCAAAGGTCGGTCAGATGAACAGGCCGAAGCCGATGTGATCCAGGCGATCGCCTTGGGTCGTCGCTATCAGGCACAGCTTTTCATCAACGACTATTGGAAATTAGCCATAAAACATCAGGCATACGGCGTACATCTGGGTCAGGAAGATCTGGACACCGCCGATCTGGCTGCAATTAAACAAGCCGGCCTGCGCTTAGGCATCTCCACGCACGACGATCGTGAGGTGGCGCGCGCGGTGACGATAAATCCGTCCTACATCGCGCTGGGGCATATTTTCCCCACGCAAACCAAAGCTATGCCCTCTGCGCCACAAGGGCTGGCTACACTGACGCGGCACGTCGCCGCACTGCAAGGCCGCTTCCCCACCGTTGCGATTGGCGGGATCAGCACTGACAAAGTCCCTGCGGTACTGGCAACGGGTGTCGGCAGCATCGCTGTCGTCAGCGCCATTACACAGGCACCGGACTGGCGTCAGGCTACGGCAACGCTGCTCAGGATGATTGAAGGACGGGAGGCATGACATGGTAACGACTCCCCATCCAACACCTGCCGGACTGAGCGATAGCGAATTCATGCGCTACAGCCGCCAACTTATGCTGGAAGATATTGGCCCGGAAGGTCAGGAAAAGCTCAAAGCCGCCCGCGTTCTGCTGGTTGGGCTGGGAGGGCTGGGCGCACCGGCCTCGCTCTATCTGGCGGCCGCAGGGGTTGGTACGCTGCTGCTTGCCGATGATGACTCGCTGCACATCAGTAATCTGCAACGCCAGATTCTGTATCGCACCTGCGACACTAACCAACCCAAAGCCGTGTTGGCCCAGCGTCAGCTACAGGCGTTAAATCCGTACTCAGAAGCGATTGCACTCACCGAAAGGCTGAGCGGAGACGCGTTACGCCGCGCCGTCAGCCGTGTCGATCTGGTGCTGGATTGCAGTGACAACATGACAACCCGCCATGAGGTTAACACCGCCTGCTTTAACGCAGGCAAACCGCTAATCAGCGGCAGCGCCGTCGGCTTCAGCGGTCAGCTTGCGGTTTTCGCACCGCCTTATCATTCAGGCTGCTACGCCTGCCTGTACCCCGACACCGCAGAACCACAGCGCAACTGCCGTACCGCAGGCGTATTGGGGCCAGTGGTCGGCGTGATTGGCACGCTTCAGGCGCTGGAAGCAATCAAATTGCTGGCAGGCATGCCGTCGGCGCTGGACGGCAAGCTGAGAATGTTCAATGGCAAACAGCAGAGCTGGAATACGCTCCAGCTCGCGCGCGCGCCCCATTGTCCGGTATGTGGGGGATCAGCATGAAAATCACGCTGAATGATGAGCTATTTGAATTCCCAGAGGCGATCACGGTTGAGGCGCTGCTGAATCAGATAAACCGCCTCCAGCCCGGCACGGCGCTGGCGATTAACCAAACCATTATTCCGCATGCCACCTGGTCACAGCATCAGGTGCAAGACGGCGATGATATTTTGCTTTTTCAGGCAATCGCGGGAGGATGACATGCTGCACATTGCCGATACGACATTGACTTCACGGCTGCTGACCGGCACCGGAAAATTCTCTACGCCCGAACTGATGCTGGCAGCGCTTGAGGCATCTGGTTCGCAGTTAGTCACAATGGCGATGAAACGCGTGGATCTGAACGGCGGCAACGACGCCATTCTTGCTCCGCTACGCCAGTTGGGGATTAAGCTGCTGCCAAATACGTCAGGTGCCAAAACCGCTGACGAGGCCATTTTTGCCGCCCGCCTGGCGCGAGAAGCACTGGGCACTCGCTGGCTGAAGCTGGAAATTCACCCCGATGTGAAATACCTGCTACCCGACCCCATCGAAACCCTGAAAGCCGCCGAACGGTTAGTTAAAGAGGGCTTCACGGTATTGCCCTATTGCGGTGCCGACCCCGTGCTGTGCAAACGGCTCGAAGAGGTCGGCTGCGCGGCGGTCATGCCGCTGGGTGCGCCAATTGGCTCTAATCAGGGGCTGCAAACCCGCGATTTTCTGCGCATCATCATCGAACAGGCACGCGTTCCGGTGATTGTCGATGCGGGCATTGGCGCACCCAGCCATGCCGCCGACGCACTGGAAATGGGTGCCGACGCCGTGCTGGTCAACACGGCCATCGCGGTAGCCCGCGACCCTGTGGCGATGGCGCACGCTTTCCGGCTGGCAGTCGATGCCGGTGGGCTTGCTCGTCAGGCGGGTCTGGGAAGTAAGCAGTTTATAGCCAGCGCCACCAGCCCGCTCACCGGTTTTCTGCATCAGCACACGCAAGGGGCGGCACGATGAGCGTCGATTTTCAAACCGTCTGGGAGCGGCTCGACTGGGATGACCTGACGCTGCGCATCAACGCTAAAACTGCCCTGGACGTTGAACGCGCGCTTGCTGCCCCCCACCTGACGCGTGACGATTTTATGGCGCTCATTTCTCCGGCCGCCAGCGCCTATCTGGAACCACTCGCCCAGCGGGCACAGCAGCTCACCCGACAGCGTTTCGGCAATACAGTCAGCTTCTATGTGCCGCTGTATCTCTCCAACCTGTGCGCTAACGACTGCACCTATTGCGGCTTTTCGATGAGCAACCCTATCAAGCGGAAAACGCTGGATGACGCGGAGATCCTGCGTGAGTGCGCCGCGATCAAAGCCCTCGGGTTTGATCATCTGCTGCTCGTGACGGGCGAACACCAGCGCAAAGTGGGCATGGATTATTTTCGCCGCGTCTTTCCACTGATCCGGCCGCTCTTCAGTTCGCTGATGATTGAAGTCCAACCATTATCGCAGGACGAGTACGCCGAGTTGAAAACGCTGGGGCTGGATGGCGTGATGGTCTATCAGGAAACCTATCATCCGGCGACCTATCAGTTACACCACTTAAAGGGACGAAAGCAGGATTTCCATTGGCGGCTCGCTACGCCAGATCGGCTTGGCCGCGCCGGGATCGACAAGATCGGGCTGGGTGCGTTGATCGGCCTGTCCAGTAGCTGGCGCACCGACTGCTACATGGTGGCGGAACATCTGTTGCACTTACAGCAGCACTACTGGCAGAGCCGTTACTCTATCTCGTTCCCGCGCCTGCGCCCCTGTGCAGGCGGCATTGAACCGGCATCGTTAATGGATGAAGCACAGCTCATGCAGGTGATTTGTGCATTCCGGCTGTTGGCACCGGACATTGAACTGTCGCTTTCTACGCGCGAATCGCCTTTCTTTCGCGATCATGCGATTCCTATCGCGATTAACAACGTCAGCGCCTTTTCCAAAACTCAGCCGGGCGGTTATGCCGACAATCATCCTGAACTGGAACAGTTTTCACCGCATGATTCACGACGTCCTGAAGATGTGGCACAAGCCATCATACGTGCTGGTCTTCAACCCGTCTGGAAAGACTGGGACGGCTATTTAGGCAGATAAGGCCGCAATATTGGTCACTTAAGCGTGAAGTGAGAGGGAAACACGGTGATGAGGTTCCCGCAGGGACACCTCGCACCGTGGTAGCCCTCGTATCCCGGATCTTAAGCGATCGATATGCGTGATGCACATGACTTGGGATGCGCCTCGCAGGCCAAAATGAGAATTACATAGAAAGCAATATTCTCAGGAGAGCGCCGCGCAACATGGCATTAGGCCTATCGTCATGGTCTGCGACGAAGCATACAGTAGCGTCGTTGGCAAGCCGAAGTGCTATGAAGCCTGCTGACCGGAGCCGTTTACCACTTATCGGCTTTGCACATCAACCTGCCGATACGGGGCTTATCCTTACCCGTATCGGCCCTTCCCTGACGATAAGCAGAGTGCGTTCCGCAGTAAACGTTATCGCTACGTATGCATCATCTTAGCGATTTCATTTCCCACAATACGCAGTCCTTCCCTCATCTCTTCCGTGAAACGATTGGCATAATTGAGCCGAATACAATTGCGGTATTTCCCCGAAGCGGAGAAGAGCGAACCGGCGGCTATCTGTATGCCCGCTTTTCTGACTTCACGAGCGAGTTTGAGCGAATCAAAATATTCGGGCAATTCAATCCATACCAAAAAGCCGCCCTGCGGGCGACTGACGCAAATATTGGACGGAAAATACTCACGTACCCAGCAGGTAAATATACTCAGATTCGCTTTGTACTGAGCACGCATGCGGCGTAGATGAGGTTGATAGTGTCCGTTACGAATAAACTCCGCCACGGCGAGCTGGGGCTGCACCACCGTCGATCCCGTACTGATGTATTTTGTATGAATCACCCGCTCCAGATAGCGCCCGGGGGCGATCCAGCCAACCCGTAACCCCGGAGCCAGATTCTTCGAAAACGAACTGCACAGCAGCACGCGTCCATCTTCATCGAACGACTTTATCGCGCGGGGACGTGGATATTCATAGGCCAGTTCGCCATAGGCATCATCTTCAATAATCGCGATATCAAAATGCTGCGCCAGCGTCACCAACGCTTTCTTACGAGAATCAGGCATGATGAAGCCAAGCGGATTATTACAGCTCGGCACGAGCAGTACGGCTTTGATCGGCCATTGATCCAGCGCCAGCCTCAAGGCTTCGAGGCTGATCCCCGTCACCGAGTCGGTGGGGATTTCGATCGCTTTGATATCCAGTCCACGCAGGATCTGCATCGTCCCCGGAAAAGCCGGTGACTCAACGGCTACGATGTCTCCTGGCTGACAAACGGCGCGCACCGCCACAAATAAGGCTTCCTGACACCCGGTAGTGACCACAATATCATCTTGAGTCAACTGGCAGCCACAGTCCACGGTAAGGCGGGCGATCTGCTCACGCAGCGCGGGCACGCCATATACGCTGTCATATTGTAGGATACGGGGATCCTGATACTGACAAAGACGAGCCATCTCTTTCCACAGTGGTTTGATGGTCGGCTGGCTCACATCCGGCATGCCGCTACCAAACTTCAGCACGTTAGTTTCCAGCCGCACATTAACCAACTCCAGCACCGATTCCCACTGTGTGATTTCAACCGGACGTTGAGCAGGACGTGTGAGCGCGGGTACAGGCGGCGTTGCCTTATGCGGCGTGACGAAATATCCCGAACGCGGCTGCGGCATAATCAATTGCCGGGTTTCCAGCAGATGATAGGCTTGTTGCACGGTACTGATGCTCACACCATGCTCCGCACTCAGCGCACGAACCGAAGGCAGGCGCTCTCCGCTTTGGTACAACCCTTGTTCGATCCGCTGTTCTAACAGCCCAGCCAGGTGTTGATAACGCGTCATCAGTATCATTCCCTATCAAGATTCACAGCATTAACCAGTACAGATTCAAATAAAAATCACCATTCAGATGCAATATCACACAATCTGTATGATAAAAAAATTGATTTTTTGAGTCTGTATTGAAAATACCTTTCACCTCATCATAGCGATCATTCACTGGCGAGGGGGAAAATATGGAATTTCATGAAAATCGATCACAAAAGCCGTTCCGCGAGTCACCGTTCTGGCTCATGCTGATTTTGCCGTATCGTTTGTGGAAAGCCTGGCGGATAAGAGTGAAAACGCTGAAATTACTGCGCAGTATGAGCGATCATACGCTCAAGGACATCGGGCTAAAACGTAGCGATCTTGACCGGTTCAGATGACAGAACAACAAAAAATATCAGTGATGTTGCCGATACAGATATTGCCTCTGTATCGGCCTTCTGGGTTAGCGAGATAAATAGGTTAGTGAGGTAAAGCCTCACTCGGTTTTGCCTTCATCTGCATCCCGACAATCGCCGACAGCAGGCAGCCAATGGCAAGATAGGCCGCCACCGCGTGCCATGAACCGTCCATAAACTGCACCAGCAGAACCGCGATAAAAGGGGTAAAGCCCCCACCAACCACGCTGGCGACCTGATAACCCACACCCGCCCCGCTGTAGCGGTACGCCGTACCAAATAGCTCGGTAAACATCGGCTGCTGTACGCTAACAATCATATCGTGAGCAATATTCGCCAGCATGATGGCAAAGAACAGAATCATCAGCGTGTTATGGCTTTCCAACGCCATAAAGAATGGCACTGCACTCGCTGCACCAATCAGCGCACCGGTAACGTAGATACGACGACGGCCAAAGCTATCTGCGAGATAGGCAAAGCAAGGAATCGATACACAACTGATCGCTCCCACCAGCAGCCCAATATTCAGGAAGATATCCCGCGATAGACCAAGATGGGTAGTAGAGTAATTGAGGGCAAACGCAGTGACGATATACATCGTCAGCAGTTCACCAAGCCGCAGCGCAATAATTAGCAGGAATGCTTTCGGATGCTGGCGCAGGGCTTCAAAAATAGGGAACGAACGCAGTTTTTTCGCCCGGTCTTCCAGGGTTTTATTCGCCTCAAACTCCTGAGACTCATCCATCCCATTACGCACCCACCAGGCAATCGCCACCAGAATCAGGCTGAATAAGAACGGCAGACGCCAGCCCCAGGTGATAAATTCCTCATTGGTCGTCAAATTGCTCACCAGCGATACCGAGCCTGTAGCCAGTAACAGCCCAACCCCAAAGCCAACCTGTACGCCACTGCTATAAAAGGCTTTCTTCTTCTTCGGCGCGCTCTCTACCGCTAATAATGCCGCACCGCCCCACTCACCACCGACAGCAAATCCCTGAATGGCGCGCAGCATAACCAGCAGTACCGGTGCCCACCAGCCAATAGCATCAAACGATGGCAACAACCCTATCAGCGCAGTGGAGATACCCATCATCCAGACCGTAATCATCAACATCCGCTTACGGCCCAGCTTATCGCCAAAGTGCCCAAACACCATACCGCCTAGCGGTCGAAACAGGAAACCCACGCCAAACGTACCAAATGCCGCCAGCGTCCCCATTGTCGGGCTGACCTGCGGGAAAAATTCGGTATTAAATACCAGGGCGGCAACAATTCCGTACAGCAAAAAATCGTACCAATCGACAACGGCTCCCACAAAACTGCCCCATGCGGCACGTTTTGCTTTTTGTTGAGAATGGCTTTCCGTCTGTGTTTGTAGGGTATTTTCAGTAGAAAATGAATGTTCCTGCTGGAGTGTAGAGCCGCCGGACTGTGACAGTTCTGGCGTAGTTGAGGTGTTCATATCTATTCCGTTCTATTTACTTTACACCACTGTACAGCAAAACGTTTCTGGAGGAAATAAAACGTCAGAAGCGTTTGCACATTTAGCTCCTCAGGTAGAAGACAGGAACCATTTTTTACATCACCAGTGAAACCTTTAGGTGCGTCGCTGGTGAGATATCATAAAAAAACCCCAGCCATCATAGCCGGGGTTTTCGTTATTTACCGCATGGTAATACAGCGTGAAGAGACTTATTCGTCGTCGCTGCTACCAAAGCCTGCATTCAGCAGTTCGGCCAGATTAGCAGACGCTTCATCGGCGCTCACCTGAGGCACGACTGGCGCTTCACCGGCCTGACGGCGACGCAGACGATCCTGATGGTACGCATAACCCGTACCCGCAGGGATCAGACGACCCACGATAACGTTCTCTTTCAAGCCACGCAGTTCATCACGTTTACCCGCAACAGCGGCTTCGGTCAGTACGCGAGTGGTTTCCTGGAACGATGCCGCAGAAATGAAGGACTCGGTCGCCAGAGAGGCTTTCGTGATACCCAGCAGATCGCGGCTGAACGTTGCCGTGATCTTGCCATCCGCTTCCAACTGACGGTTGGCAATCTTGATACGAGACACTTCTGCCTGCTCGCCTTCCAGGAACTCCGTGCTGCCCGCATTAACGATGGTGCCTTTACGCAACATCTGACGAACGATAACTTCAATGTGTTTATCGTTAATCTTAACGCCTTGCAGACGGTAAACTTCCTGAACTTCGTTGGTGATATAACGCGTTACTGCATGTACGCCACGCAGACGCAGGATATCGTGCGGAGACTCTGGGCCGTCGGAAACCACGTCACCACGTTCCACCACTTCACCTTCAAACACGTTGAGCTGACGCCATTTCGGAATCATCTCTTCGTAAGCATCGCTACCATCCAACGGAGAAATCACCAGACGGCGTTTACCTTTGGTCTCTTTACCGAAGGAAATGATACCGCTGATCTCTGCCAGAATCGCCGGCTCTTTCGGACGGCGAGCTTCGAACAGATCGGCTACGCGTGGCAGACCACCGGTAATATCTTTAGTACCACTGGATTCTTGAGGGAGACGCGCCAATGTATCACCGGCACCAATCTGCACCCCATCTTCCAACTGAACAATCGTTTTACCCGGCAGGAAGTATTGAGCAGGCATATCAGTACCTGGGATCAGTACATCTTCACCTTTGCCGTCAACGATTTTCAGTGCTGGACGCAAGTCTTTACCGCTACCAGTACGCTCTGCACTATCCAGAACGACGATAGAAGACAAACCAGTCAGTTCGTCGGTCTGGCGAGTAATGGTCTGACCGTCAATCATATCAGCAAAGCGGATAAAACCGCTTACCTCGGTCACGACTGGCATGGTATGTGGATCCCAGTTTGCGACGGTTTCGCCACCGCTAACGTCTGAGCCATCACCCTTCGCCATCACTGCGCCGTAAGGCACTTTATAGCTTTCTTTCGTACGTCCGAATTCGTCGATCAGTTTCAGTTCGGTATTACGTGAAGTAATAACCAATTTACCGTTGCTATTCATAACGAACTTCGCGTTGCTCAGTTTCAGGCTACCTTTATTTTTCACCTGAATGCTGGACTCAGCGGCCGCACGCGATGCCGCACCACCGATGTGGAACGTACGCATGGTTAACTGTGTACCTGGTTCACCGATGGACTGCGCCGCGATAACCCCGATGGCCTCACCTTTGTTGATGATATGACCACGAGCCAGATCGCGACCGTAGCAATTGGCGCACACGCCAAAGTCGGTTTCGCAGCTTACCACTGAACGCACTTTAACGGCGTCAACGGAGTTCTCTTCCAACATGTCACACCACTGCTCGTTCAGCAGCGTGTTACGTGGAACCAGAATATCCGCCGTACCTGGTTTGATCACGTCTTCAGCCGTTACACGGCCCAGTACGCGCTCACGCAGTGGTTCTTTAACATCACCACCCTCGATAACCGGCGTCATCATGATACCTTCATGGGTACCACAATCGTCTTCGGTGACCACCAGATCCTGCGCAACGTCAACCAGACGACGCGTCAGATAACCGGAGTTCGCAGTTTTCAGTGCGGTATCCGCCAGACCTTTACGCGCACCGTGCGTCGAGATGAAGTACTGGAGTACGTTCAGACCTTCACGGAAGTTTGCGGTAATTGGCGTCTCGATGATGGAACCATCTGGTTTCGCCATCAGACCACGCATACCCGCCAACTGACGAATCTGTGCCGCAGAACCACGCGCACCGGAGTCGGCCATCATAAAGATGCTGTTGAAAGAGACCTGCTGCTCAACCACGCCATCACGGTTAACCACATCCTCAACGGACAGGTTTTCCATCATCGCTTTCGCAACACGTTCGTTCGCCGCTGCCCAGATATCGATCACTTTGTTATAGCGTTCGCCCGCGGTAACCAGACCAGACTGGAACTGCTCCTGAATCTCGGCCACTTCGGTTTCTGCTTCTTCGATAATCTCGGCTTTTTTCTCCGGGATCACCATGTCATCGATACCAACGGATGCACCAGAGCGCGCCGCGTAAGCAAAACCGGTGTACATCGTCTGGTCAGCGAAGATAACCGTCGGCTTCAGACCCAAAATGCGGTAACAGGTGTTCAGCATTTTGGAGATCGCTTTCTTGCCCAGAGGCTGGTTAACGATCGAGTACGGCAGGCCTTTCGGTACGATCATCCACAGGATGGCACGGCCGATAGTCGTATCGATAATCGACGTCTGGTGCGTAACATCACCTTCGATGCTTTTGATCTCTTCGGTGATACGCACTTTAACCCGCGCATGCAGAGAGGCCAGGCCGGCACGATAAACACGCTCAGCTTCTTTCGGCCCCGTGAGCACCATGCCTTCGCCTTTGGCGTTAACACAGTCACGCGTCATGTAATACAGACCCAATACCACGTCCTGAGACGGAACGATGATAGGCTCACCATTCGCAGGGGACAGGATGTTGTTGGTCGACATCATCAGCGCACGCGCTTCCAACTGGGCTTCCAGCGTCAGCGGTACGTGTACAGCCATCTGGTCACCATCGAAGTCGGCGTTATAAGCCGCACAAACCAGCGGGTGGAGCTGGATTGCTTTACCTTCGATCAGAACCGGTTCAAATGCCTGAATACCCAAACGGTGCAGTGTTGGCGCACGGTTCAGCAGTACTGGGTGTTCGCGGATCACTTCGTCTAGGATATCCCATACGACGGCTTCTTCACGTTCAACCATTTTCTTGGCGGCTTTAATAGTGGTAGCAAGACCACGCAGTTCCAGCTTGCCGTAGATGAACGGTTTGAACAGTTCCAGTGCCATTTTCTTCGGCAGACCACACTGGTGCAGACGCAGGTATGGACCCACGGTGATAACGGAACGACCGGAGTAGTCAACACGCTTACCAAGCAGGTTCTGACGGAAACGACCCTGTTTACCTTTGATCATATCGGCCAAAGATTTCAGAGGACGTTTGTTAGAGCCGGTGATCGCACGACCGCGACGGCCGTTATCCAACAGCGCATCAACCGCTTCCTGCAACATACGTTTTTCGTTACGTACGATGATATCTGGCGCAGCCAGATCCAGCAGACGTTTCAGACGGTTGTTACGGTTGATCACGCGACGATACAGATCGTTCAGGTCAGACGTCGCGAAGCGACCGCCATCCAGCGGAACCAACGGACGCAGATCTGGCGGCAGTACCGGCAGAACGGTCAGGATCATCCACTCTGGTTTATTGCCAGACTGTACGAACGCTTCCAGCAGCTTAATACGCTTCGTCAGCTTCTTACGTTTGGTTTCGGAGTTGGTTTCGGTCAGCTCTTCACGTAGCTGCTCGCATTCCTGCTCCAGATCCATGTTTTTCAGCAGAGCCTGGATCGCTTCGGCGCCCATTTTCGCGTCGAATTCATCACCAAACTCTTCCAGCGCATCCAGATACTGCTCTTCAGTCAGGATCTGACGGCGCTCAAGGTTGGTCATGCCACCTTCAACCACGACATAAGATTCAAAATACAGCACACGCTCAATATCACGCAGCGGCATATCCAGCAGCAAACCGATACGGGAAGGCAGTGACTTCAGGAACCAGATGTGCGCAGTCGGAGAAGCCAGCTCGATGTGACCCATACGCTCACGGCGCACTTTAGTTTGGGTCACTTCAACGCCGCACTTCTCACAAATCACACCGCGGTGTTTCAGGCGCTTGTACTTACCGCACAAGCACTCGTAATCTTTTACCGGCCCAAAGATACGGGCGCAGAAAAGGCCGTCACGTTCAGGTTTGAACGTACGGTAGTTGATGGTTTCTGGCTTTTTAACTTCACCAAAAGACCACGAACGGATCATGTCTGGCGAGGCCAGAGCAATTTTGATCGCATCAAACTCTTCGGTTTTAGTTTGCGCTTTCAGAAACTTTAATAAGTCTTTCACGGATTGGCTCCTGTCGGAGTTAGACCTGATAGACACCTGAACTCTGCCGTAAACAACACAATTCAGGTGTCCCTATGACGAATGCCAGCAATACAGCGAGCTGGGATTACTCTTCTTCCAGCTCGATGTTGATACCCAGCGAGCGGATTTCTTTCAACAATACGTTGAAGGATTCCGGCATGCCTGGTTCCATCTGATGATTGCCATCCACGATGTTCTTATACATCTTGGTACGGCCGTTCACGTCATCAGACTTAACGGTCAACATTTCTTGCAGGGTATAAGCTGCACCATAAGCTTCCAGCGCCCACACTTCCATCTCACCGAAGCGTTGACCACCGAACTGCGCCTTACCACCCAGCGGCTGCTGAGTAACCAGGCTATAAGAACCGGTGGAACGAGCATGCATCTTATCGTCAACCAAGTGGTTCAGTTTCAGCATGTACATGTAGCCCACGGTGACCTGACGCTCAAATTTCTCACCGGTACGTCCATCGTACAGGGTAATCTGACCGGAGGTAGGGATACCGCCCATCTGTAACAGTTCCTTGATTTCTTTCTCTTTTGCACCGTCGAATACCGGCGTTGCAATTGGCATACCTTTCTTCAGGTTTTCAGCCAGACGCATGACTTCTTCGTCTGAGAAAGTGCTCAGGTCGACTTTCTGACGCACATCGTCGCCCAGATCGTAGGCTCTCTGGATAAACTCACGCAGTTTAGTCACTTCTTCGTGCTGCTTAAGCATGGCGTTGATTTTTTCGCCGATACCTTTTGCAGCCATACCCAGGTGGGTTTCAAGAATCTGACCAATGTTCATACGTGAAGGTACGCCCAGCGGGTTCAGTACGATATCGACCGGCGTACCGTTCTCATCGTAAGGCATATCTTCGATCGGGTTGATCTTGGAGATAACACCTTTGTTCCCGTGACGACCTGCCATCTTGTCACCCGGTTGGATCTGACGTTTAACCGCCAGATAAACCTTAACGATTTTCAGCACGCCCGGTGCCAGATCGTCGCCTTGGGTGATTTTACGGCGCTTAGCTTCGAGTTTTTTCTCAAACTCGTGCTTCAGCTCATCATACTGTTCTGCCAACTGTTCCAACTGATTCTGTTTATCTTCATCAGTCAGACCCAGTTCTAACCAACGCTCGCGCGGCAGTTTGTCCAGTTTGTCAGCTTCTACGCCGCCGGAAACCAGCACTGCGTGAATACGTGCAAACAGGCCAGCTTCCAGAATCTGCAACTCTTCAGTCAGGTCTTTCTTCGCCTGCTTCAGTTGCATCTCTTCAATTTCCAACGCACGTTTGTCTTTTTCCACGCCATCGCGGGTAAAGACCTGTACGTCAATAATCGTACCGGAAACACCGTTTGGTACACGCAGAGAAGAGTCTTTAACGTCAGACGCTTTCTCACCGAAGATCGCACGCAGCAGTTTTTCTTCTGGCGTCAGTTGGGTTTCACCTTTCGGCGTGACCTTACCAACCAGAATGTCACCACCGGTCACTTCCGCACCGATGTAAACAATGCCGGACTCATCCAGTTTGGAAAGTGCTGCTTCACCCACGTTAGGGATATCCGCAGTAATTTCTTCAGGCCCTAACTTGGTGTCACGAGACACACAAGCCAGTTCCTGAATGTGGATGGTCGTAAAGCGATCTTCCTGAACCACACGCTCGGAAACGAGGATGGAGTCTTCGAAGTTGTAACCATTCCATGGCATGAATGCCACACGCATGTTCTGACCCAGCGCCAGTTCACCCAGATCGGTGGACGGGCCATCTGCCAGAACGTCGCCACGTTCTACCGGCTCACCCAGAGACACACACGGCATCTGGCTGATGCAGGTGTTCTGGTTAGAACGGGTATATTTGGTCAGGTTATAGATGTCGATCCCGGCTTCGCCTGGATACATTTCATCGTCATTAACGCGAATTACAATACGGGATGCATCCACGTACTGTACTGTACCACCACGTTTGGCGACGGCAGTTACACCGGAGTCAACCGCAACAGCACGTTCCATACCGGTACCAACCAGCGGCTTATCAGCGCGCAGGGTCGGAACGGCCTGACGTTGCATGTTCGCACCCATCAGAGCACGGTTGGCGTCATCGTGTTCCAGGAACGGAATCAGGGATGCACCGACGGAAACCACCTGCTGTGTGGAAACGTCCATGTATTCAACCTGATCGCGGCTGAACAAGCTGGACTCACCTTTGTTACGGCAGGTAACCAGTTCGTCGATAAAGCGGCCTTCTTCGTCCAAATTGGTGTTCGCCTGTGCGATAACGAAGTTGCCTTCTTCAATAGCAGACAGGTAATGGATCTCATCCGTCACCACGTTGTCACGCACACGACGATATGGGGTTTCAAGGAAACCATATTCGTTCGTTTGCGCATAAACGGACAAGGAGTTGATCAGACCGATGTTCGGACCTTCCGGCGTTTCGATAGGGCAAACGCGACCGTAGTGAGTTGGGTGTACGTCACGCACTTCAAAGCCGGCACGTTCACGCGTCAGCCCACCAGGACCCAATGCAGAGATACGACGTTTGTGCGTAATCTCGGACAGCGGGTTATTCTGGTCCATAAACTGTGAAAGCTGGCTTGAACCGAAGAACTCTTTCACGGCAGCCGAAATCGGCTTGGCGTTGATCATGTCTTGTGGCATCAGCGTATCGAGGTCGCCCAGAGACAGACGCTCTTTTACCGCACGTTCTACACGCACCAGACCCACGCGGAATTGGTTTTCTGCCATTTCGCCGACGGAACGGATACGACGGTTGCCGAGGTGGTCAATATCATCCACTTCGCCTTTACCGTTACGGATATCAATGAGCTTCTTCATCACGTCAATGATGTCGTCTTTGCTCAGGATACCGGAACCTTCGATCTCGTCACGCAGCAGAGAACGGTTGAACTTCATACGACCAACAGCAGACAGATCGTAGCGATCTTCAGAGAAAAATAAGTTCTCAAACAGCGTTTCTGCGGCTTCACGCGTTGGTGGTTCACCAGGACGCATCATGCGGTAGATCTCAACCAGCGCGCTCAGACGATCGTTTGACGGATCGACACGCACGGTTTCAGACATGTATGCGCCGTGATCAAGATCGTTGGTGAACAGGGTCTCAATACGCTTGTGACCAGACTGGCTCAGTTTAGCCAGCAGATCCAGCGACAGCTCCATATTGGCTGCGCCGATCAGTTCACCGGTGCTCTCGTCGATATAATCTTTGGACAGTACTTTGCCAGCGATATATTCAACAGGCACTTCAATGCGCTCAATACCGTCTTTCTCTAACTGACGGATATGACGCGCAGTGATACGGCGACCTTTTTCGATATAAACTTTACCGTTCGCTTCAATATCAAACGACGCGGTTTCACCACGCAAACGCTCAGGAATCAGATCCATCTGCAATTTATTGCCATTGATTTCATAGACAATTTTATCGAAGAAAAGATCGAGGATCTGTTCGGTGGAGTAACCCAGCGCGCGCAGGATGATGGTCGCTGGCAATTTACGGCGACGGTCGATACGAACAAACAGGTTATCCTTCGGATCAAACTCGAAATCCAGCCAGGAACCACGGTAAGGAATAATACGTGCGTTATACAGTACCTTACCTGAAGAGTGGGTTTTACCTTTGTCGCTATCGAAGAACACACCTGGGCTACGATGTAGCTGAGATACGATGACACGCTCAGTGCCGTTGATCACGAAGGTACCGTTGTCGGTCATGAGCGGAATTTCGCCCATGTAAACTTCTTGTTCTTTGATGTCTTTAACGGTGCCTTCAGGTGCTTCACGCTCGTAGATCACCAGACGCAATTTCACGCGCAGCGGCGCAGAGAACGTCACACCACGGATCTGACATTCTTTAACGTCAAATACTGGCTCGCCCAAGCGATAGCTAACGTATTGCAGCTCTGAATTACCGCTATAGCTTTTAATTGGGAAAACAGAACGGAATGCAGCTTCCAGACCGTACTGACCTTCCGGGTCTTGCTCGATAAACTTCTGGAACGAGTCAAGTTGGATAGAAAGGAGATAAGGTATGTCCAAAACCTGTGGACGTTTACCAAAATCCTTACGAATGCGTTTTTTCTCGGTATAGGAGTAAACCATAGGGTTCCTCAGCTAGCTGACAAGTCGAACCACTCTGTCTGCCCTAACAAGGGCAGTTCATGCAACACTATTTATGTTTTATGTTGGTCGGAAAATGGAGAACTTTCCGTAATACGTCTTTCTATTACTCTTAAACCATTTCATTGCTTCTGCTCAGGCAGGGAACCCGTTCTGGAAAGCAGTATATTAAGTCGTCAATAGAAAAAAATATTGGGGAAATCAATGGCTAAACAGTGCGAAAGCCCATCGATACCCTACAGCGCAAAAAGGCTGGTGACTAAAAAGTCACCAGCCATCAGCCTAATGAATCAGGCTGTAACCTGAAAGATTGGCTTATTTAACTTCAACTTCAGCGCCAGCTTCTTCCAGTGATTTTTTCAGTGCTTCAGCGTCATCTTTGCTCACGCCTTCTTTCAGAACTGCTGGTGCAGATTCAACCAGATCTTTGGCTTCTTTCAGGCCCAGACCAGTCGCGCCACGAACAGCTTTGATTACAGCAACTTTGTTAGCGCCGATGCCTTTCAGCACAACGTCGAACTCAGTTTTTTCTTCAGCAACTTCAGCCGGGCCAGCAGCAACAGCTACAGCAGCAGCAGCAGAAACACCGAATTTTTCTTCCATAGCAGAAACCAGTTCAACAACATCCATTACAGACATAGCTGCTACTGCTTCCAGAATTTGATCTTTAGTGATAGACATAACAATTGTTCCTAAGAATCAGAAATAGTTTATACGTTAGCAAGTGCGTTAGAAAAGAAAGCGCTATTACGCAGCTTCTTTTGCATCGCGAACAGCAGCCAGAGTGCGAACCAGTTTGCCTGCAGCGGCTTCTTTCATGGTCGACATCAGACGTGCCAGTGCTTCTTCGTAAGTCGGCAGCGTTGCCAGACGGTCAATTTGAGCCGCCGGGATCAGCTCACCTTCAAAGGCTGCAGCTTTGACCTCGAATTTTGCATTCGCTTTCGCGAACTCTTTGAACAGACGAGCAGCAGCGCCCGGGTGTTCCAGAGAATATGCAATCAGGGTCGGACCGACAAACGTGTCTTTCAGGCATTCAAATTGAGTACCTTCAACAACGCGGCGCAGCAGGGTGTTACGAACAACACGCATGTAAACGCCAGCTTCACGTGCTGCTTTACGCAGCTCGGTCATTTTATCAACGGTAACGCCACGGGAATCCGCAACAACCGCAGACAGCGCACCTTTGGCTACTTCGCTGACTTCAGCAACAATCGCTTGTTTGTCTTGAAGATTTAATGCCATTAGCTTTTGCTCCTGGATTTAGCCGGAGAAACTCTCCGGAACTCACTTCACTTATCGCCAAAATTAGAGATAAGCGTTGAAACACGGTGAGCAGAATCCAGTAAAAAATTATTCTTTATAAAAAAGAAAAACGTTATTTAGGCTCTGTCACCGTCTACGCAGGAGAATTAAGTTTCTTACGAAACACCTGCGGTCTTGGACGGAGGCCTGGATAGGCCAGGCTCCAACCGAAAATTCTTACGTCGATCCACTTGAGGAACAACGGGCGTAAGATTATAGGTAAATCCCACACCCGAGTAAAGCGGAACAAAAGCGATTAGTTAGCAGCAGCGTTCAGGCCGCTCTGGTCGATAGCAACGCCAGCGCCCATTGTGGTAGACAGACTAACTTTCTTGATGTACACGCCTTTCGCCTGAGATGGTTTTGCTTTTTTCAGCGCAACCAGCAGAGATTCCAGGTTTTCTTTCAATTTGTCAGAATCGAAATCAACCTTACCGATAGTGGTATGGATGATACCGTTTTTATCGTTACGGTAACGAACCTGGCCTGCTTTAGCATTGTTAACGGCTTCAGCGACGTTTGGTGTTACTGTACCCACTTTCGGGTTTGGCATCAGGCCACGCGGGCCCAGAACCTGACCCAATTGGCCAACAACGCGCATTGCATCTGGAGAAGCAATAACAACGTCAAAGCCCATTTCGCCTTTTTTGATCTGATCAGCCAGATCTTCCATCCCCACGAACTCAGCGCCAGCCGCTTTAGCAGCTTCAGCGTTTGCACCCTGGGTGAAGACAGCTACGCGAACAGAACGACCGGTGCCATGAGGCAGAACGGTTGCACCACGAACGTTTTGGTCAGATTTACGTGCATCGATGCCGAGGTTAACGGCTACGTCTACACTTTCAACGAACTTAGCAGTGGCCAGCTCTTTGAGCAGAGCAACAGCTTCGTTGATGTCATACTGTTTAGTTACATCAACTTTGTCACGGATCACGCGCATGCGCTTGGTCAGCTTAGCCATTTATTAATCCTCCACTACCAGGCCCATGGAACGAGCAGTACCTGCGATAGAACGCGCCATGGCGTCTACATCAGAACCAGTCATGTCCGCAGCTTTAGTTTCTGCGATTTCACGAACCTGAGCGCTCGTTACTTTACCTACTTTGTCTTTGTTCGGCTTGCCGGAACCAGACTTGATACCAGCCGCTTTCTTCAGCAGAACCGCTGCTGGAGGCGTTTTGGTAACGAAGGTGAAAGAACGGTCAGAATAAACGGTAATAACAACCGGAGTCGGCAGACCTTTCTCAATGCTTTCAGTTTTAGCATTGAACGCCTTACAGAATTCCATGATGTTAACACCTTGCTGACCCAGAGCCGGACCTACTGGTGGGCTCGGGTTAGCCATACCCGCTGCAACTTGCAGCTTGACGTAGGCTTGTACTTTCTTGGCCATTTAACTTTCCTCAATTGGGTAATAACGCCTAGTGAAAGGCTCCCCGTGGTTTGTATTACGTTTCAGTCGCCATTAAGGCCACTGAAAAACAAAAGGCGCGAAATTATAGGTTAATTTCGCGCCATAGGCAAGCAGGTATTCTCGGCAAATCTCGTCGGACAATTAGCCTTTTTCGACCTGAGCAAAGTCGAGTTCAACAGGCGTCGCGCGGCCAAATATCGAAACAGACACTTTCAGGCGGCTCTTTTCATAGTCAACTTCTTCGACAACACCGTTAAAGTCAGCAAATGGGCCGTCGTTGACGCGAACCATTTCACCGGGTTCAAACAGTGTTTTCGGACGAGGTTTATCACCAACTTGCTGGAGACGATTCATAATCGCATCCACTTCTTTGTCACTGATCGGCGCTGGACGATCAGAGGTGCCGCCAATGAATCCCATAACACGAGGCACACTGCGTACAAGATGCCAGCTAGCATCTTCCATCACCATCTGTACCAAGACATAACCTGGGAAAAACTTGCGCTCGCTCTTGCGACGTTGACCGCCACGGATTTCGACTACTTCTTCAGTAGGAACCATGACTTCGCCAAACAGTTCTTCCATATTATGGAGTTTGATATGTTCACGCAGTGATTGTGCTACGCGACCTTCAAAACCAGAAAACGCCTGAACGACGTACCAACGTTTTTTTGGAGCTTCAGACATCTTAGAACCTCAGGCCAGTGATAAACGATACCAAACGGACCAGAATGCCATCCAGTCCCCACAAAATCAGTGACATCACGGCAGTCACCGCGGCAACGATTAACGTGGTGTGTAACGTTTCCTGACGAGTTGGCCAAATGACTTTGCGCACTTCAGTACGCGCTTCGCGAGCAAACGCTACGGTTGCTTTGCCTTTCGTGGTCACTAGTGCCACACCACCGGCTGCGGCGATCAGGATAACAACGGCCAATGCACGCAGAGGAAGGCTAAACTCACGGTAATAAGAATTGCCAACAATCGCAGTCACTAGCAAAACCAGCACTACCAGCCACTTAATCACTTCCAGGCCACGCCCACTATCCTGAGCTTCGGTATTCGCACTCATAAACCAACCTGTCACAATGATTCAGACAAATAACTTTGCCCCGTAACACAGGGCAACCAAACCGAAAGATGTTCTGTAAAACGAATAATTCGGTATTTACGCCGTATCTACAGAGCCTATCTCACCAATGATTATATCCCACAATCGCTGATGAGATAGGTTCTACCATAACAGCGTAGAAAAAGGGCATCAAATGATGCCCTTTTATCGCATATCGCGTCAAACGTTATCAGCAATTAAGCGATAACTTTAGCAACAACGCCCGCGCCTACAGTACGACCGCCTTCACGGATAGCGAAACGCAAGCCGTCGTCCATCGCGATTGGGTGGATCAGGGTAACAACCATTTTGATGTTGTCGCCCGGCATTACCATCTCTACGCCTTCTGGCAGTTCGATGGTGCCCGTTACGTCAGTCGTACGGAAGTAGAACTGAGGACGGTAGCCTTTGAAGAACGGAGTATGACGGCCGCCTTCATCTTTGCTCAGGATATACACTTCAGATTCGAACTGAGTGTGCGGCTTGATTGAACCCGGCTTAGCCAGAACCTGACCACGCTCGATTTCTTCACGTTTGATACCACGCAGCAGAACACCAACGTTCTCACCCGCACGGCCTTCGTCCAGCAGTTTGCGGAACATTTCTACGCCAGTACAGGTTGATTTCGCTGTATCTTTGATACCTACGATTTCAACTTCTTCACCGACTTTAACAATACCGCGCTCTACACGACCAGTAACAACAGTACCACGGCCAGAGATGGAGAATACGTCTTCGATTGGCAGCAGGAACGGCTTGTCAATTGCACGCTCTGGTTCTGGGATATAAGAATCCAGGTGCTCTGCCAGTTCGATGATTTTTGCTTCCCACTCAGCTTCGCCTTCCAGCGCTTTCAGCGCAGAACCACGAACCACTGGGGTATCATCGCCTGGGAAGTCGTACTGAGACAGCAGCTCACGCACTTCCATCTCAACCAGTTCCAGCAGCTCTTCGTCATCAACCATGTCACATTTGTTCAGGAACACGATGATGAAAGGAACGCCAACCTGACGACCCAGCAGGATGTGCTCACGGGTCTGAGGCATTGGGCCGTC
>NZ_JSXC01000021.1 GCF_000803215.1 Pectobacterium fontis | reverse complement strand
GGGTTTGGGGTTTGGGGTTTATGATTTAATTATATAACAGGCGGTAATATACCCAATAAACCTCAAGACGCAGGTTTGAGCACCTGAAAGCGATTCATTCTGTAAGTAAGAGAGTCTGCTATTTCTAGTAGCGTGGGTGAGAAAAATTGAATATGGAAGTCCGAAAATGGTGAGTGTTTTCAAAATAGCGATTATTATGTACATGCTGGTTAACCACTTTCCATAGGCGCTCTATTGCGTTCAGATTCGGACTGTAAGGCGGTAAATAGTGAAACGCATCACGACAAAGGCCCAATCTTTAATCAATTGGGTTCAGTGATAACCTGTACCATCCAGTATCACATGGATTTTTTGTCGGTAATCGAGGTAACGTTTACTTATTTCAATAAAAAGACGGGCAATAGTGTAGTCATTAATAGTTTTGTAATCGGAGTTGTTGAATAAATCATTTTTGAGACGCAGCGAAGCTCTCTCCTCATCCATCAGGTTAGCGGTGCTAACGTTGCGGGATGGAGCTCTACATTAAAAATGCAGATTAACGATAAATACCAACAACTCCGTGCTCCAGCAGGAACGCAACTGGCAAAAATCCCGATGAGAACGCTGGACCAGAAACGGTAGCGCATGCAGGATATCCTGTGGAGGGCCAGCGTGGTGTTCGGTCGGATTTGAGGCTTTTTAGTCCTTCAACACCATGTAAAGTAACCCAATTCATCCATATTCTAACGGATGTGGGAGCAGCGCAGAGCAGTCTGGCGACGTCGGTGACGGTCATTCCCCTATGTAGCATAGTATGGCGATGAGTCGTCTGGAATGGTTCTTATCGCGTGTTTTTTGGGCTTCTTTACGCATTAGTCGTCTTTCTTCATCAGGGATTGCTGCTATGTTCGGCATCGCTCAGTCCGATTGGTGATTTGTGATGTTTGGCGATTGATCAGATCGCACAACTCGGACTGAGTTCCCTTCAAGTGATCTACTATTTGGCGAAGCTAATTAGTGTCATTCAGGTGCTCAAGTTCGGCTTTCTGTTCATCAGTAATAAATATTTACATAGTGGATGAACATGATCTTCTTACTGAGTAAAACCAAGCATCTTCAATGATTACGGATATATAAATGTCAAAGTGGTTTTTATGCCAGTTTTATATGGGCATTTATTTTTAACCATTAAAACAAGTTACATAAAACATGGAACATATCTGAAGGATCTACATATGTTGTCGCTCAAATTTAACACCCCAAAAAGGTGCCCACTTGTGGCGCCATTTAAAGGCTACGCCCTGGCGCCGAGCATGATTTAATTAATCGCTCTCTGTAGCGCCTGAAAATACTTATTGGATTGACCAGAGCAAGAAAGGTTCCGCCGATGATAAGAGTCGCCCCTGATATTTTCCAGATATTTAGGCTATCTCCTAGAAATAAAGCACCAAAAAAAATGGCAAATACCGGACTGAGCAATGAGTAAGGCATGATTTTATTTACTGGGTATTTTTTTAACAACCAGTACCATAATGAATAAGCAATAATGGATGATGCAATTGCACTGTACAAAACGCCGAACCAGCCGCGCCAACTCGCATTCTCGATGGCAGCAAACTGGCCCGTTTCATAAATGGACGATGCCAGTGCAACCAGCGGGATCGCCAAAAAGGAAAGCCATCCCGCCATTGTCAGAGGGTGTATAGGCGCTGAGCATTTAACAATGATATTTGTAAGTGCCCATCCAACTGCACTAGTCAGCAGGAGTGCCATTGCCAGTATCGAGGCGGATGAAGGACTTCCAGCCAGGAAGAATACTCCTGACAAGGCAATCGCAATGCCAATAGCCTGAACGACACTCAATTTTTCCTTCAGCACAACGGCGGCCATGATCATGGCGAATGGCGTTCCAAGCTGAACCACGATTGCTGCGGTTCCTGCATCGGTATAATGCGTACCCACGAACAATAAAGAAAAATGCATAAATCCAAAGGTAAATGCTAGTATCATCAAAGTCTTAAATTGTTCCCTTGAAATTCTGGCAAAGGGAACAACAACAACAGCTACCACAACAAAGCGCAGCAGTGTCATGAATAGCGGAGGCAACTCCGTTACGCCCAGCTTAATAGCCACAACGTTAAATGCCCAGATCGCAACAACCAGAATGACGACAAAAAAATGACGGAGTGCCACGGTCTTTTCCTTATCCGATAACTGCTTTGAGGGTGTCTTCGAACTGGTTCAGCAACAGGTCAGCATTATCCTGACTAAACGTTAGTAAGGGACGAATTTTCAGGCTGTTTTCACCTTTGCCTGTTGTACTGATAAGGATACGGCGTTCACGCAGTTCACTGACGACTTTGCGAGTCAGTTCTGTATCCGGCTCTTTCGTGTCAGGATCCTTAACAAACTCAATCGCGTGATAAAGACCCGCGCCACGCACATCACCAATCTGAGGATAGTTTTCAGCAATGACACGAAAACCATTCAGCAAGTAGTCACCCAGAAGGCGTGAGTTCTCCAGCAGATTTTTATTCTGAATTTCATTAAGTACCGCCTGTGCAGCCGCAATGCAGACTGGGTTACCCGCAAAGGTATTGAAATAGCGGATTTTACGGCCAAAATCTGCCAACAGTTGTGGTTTGGCAACGACTGCGGCAATTGGCAAGCCATTACCCATTGGTTTTCCCATGACGACGAGATCAGGATTGATACCATGGCGTTGAAAACCCCACATGTGAGAGCCGGTACGCCCGAAGCCCGGTTGCACTTCATCGGCAATGTATACACCGCCGTGCTTGTGTACGACGTCAATGGCCTTTTTAAGGAAGCCAGCAGGAGTGGTCAGCAGACCATCGGTTGAGAAAATGCTGTCTGCAATGAAGCCCGCGAACTTGATGCCATGTTGTTCCATATCTGCAATCGCCGCTTCGATATCATCAGCCAGTCGCTGTGCTACATCCACACCTTCCCCGGCACGGTAGGCATCAGGGGCACGGACCGTGCGAACATGTTGGTCAACAGGAACGTATTTACCCATCGTGGTCGAGATTGCTGCCACTGTTGTGGTGATACCGTGATACGCATAATCAGTCACGATAATGCCTGTGCCACCAGTATAAAACTTGGCAATGCGCAGGGAAAGGTCAACAGCTTCACTTCCCGTACATGTGTACATGACATGTCCGAGATCAGGCCCAAAAGTATTCAGCAGTTGCTCAGAGTAATTCAGGATGTTTTCGCTCATGTAACGCGTGTGCGTATTAAGCCTGGCAATCTGACGCGTTACTGAATCTACGACAGCCGGATTACAGTGGCCTACTGATGGCACGTTGTTGTAACAATCGAGATAGGCATTGTCCTCTGCATCATAGAGGAATACCCCTTCGCCGCGAACAAACTCAACCGGGTGTTCATACATCAGCTTGTAGGATGGGCCAAGCAGCGACTCGCGGCGTGAAACGATTTCACGCTCTCGCGTATTAAGCTCATTTAAACGGGCGATATCAAATCCATTCTGCATACCCGCAGTGGGAGAAAATGACTGTGACATAGTTATTCCTTACAGGCTGATTCAATGAGATAACGGGTTTCGTCAAACGGCCGAGACAACAACTGTTCCAGTTGTAACCAACTGGTTGCGGTGTTTCTCAGAATGTATTCGCTATTTTCCGGGAACTGACGTGCCCGCCATTCAGTAATGACAATCCGGACAAACATACGCGTAAGGAACAGATCGAACATAATGTTGATCTCCTCTTCCTGGAGTGGGACCTGAGCTACGTAGCCACGAAGATAGGCCAGAGCGCCATCGAGAAGATGCTCGCCAGTTCCCATCTGGTAAGTCGCACCCACTGCAGCATCAATAGCTATTGCTGTATTAACCGAATCACCGAAGTCAAGAATGGCCGCGATTTCGTCAGTGTTCTGAGGGCTAACCAAAACGTTATCGCCGTTCATGTCGTTATGAACAACGCTTTTACGTAATGAGGGTAGAAGTGGCTTAACGCGTGCTTCAAAATTATCCAGGCAGAATGCCAACATGGCACGCTTTGCTGGGGCAACTATCGCATTCATGTATTCACGTAACGATGACGCGTGTTGAGCATCCCACAGCAACACGTGATCCTGTGCGGGATGGCTGAAACCCATCAGGGCATTGGTGACATGACCTGCCATGCTGCCGAGGTTAAATTTCTGTACATCGGAGGCAGGTGACTGTGCCATCAGCTTACCTTCGAGATAGGTCACGACTCTGACAGTACGCATCTGACCGAGACAATCAATAAAGAGCTCAAACTCGCCGTTTGCAGCAGTTCTGACCTGTTGAATCGGCAGGCCAGGTGCATGAAGGTTGATGTGATGCATTAACTCAGTCTGGAAGTTGCTCACCATTCTTTCTTCGCTGGGATGGGCAAATTTTATCGTGAACTTAGTCCCATCCTCGCTCAGCACCAGAAAATTTTGATCTCTTTCACTACGCAATTTTCTGACTTCACCGCGAATGCCGTAATGTTCAAAAAGAACGTTCGCTGCAAATTCGCAGTCAATATCGCTCTGTTGCGCAGTTAGCGCATTGGTCGCTTCCACTTCAAGTGAAATGTTGTCTGCCATGCTGGTTACCAGTAATTAATCGTTAAGTGATATATTGGCATATCACTTCATCTAAATAAAGTAATCTTGCTCCTGTAACGCAGATTAAAAGAGATGTCATAAGAAAGTAGAATCATCACCCGCGGATACATAAGGACTAACGACAATAATCAGATGATTCACACCACGAATTGCACAACTGGAAGGATTACTGACCCGCCATTTCGTGATATATTGGTAGACAAATATGAATCTCACCATGGTGAGTGTTTATGAGGAATTTCAATGAGTTTTCTGTTTTCAGCTGAGATGCTGGATCACCGGTTACCGAAGACGATGCAAATCTTCACCCTGATGCGTGATGCCATCATCGCGATGCGTCTTCCACCCGGTGAAGTGATTCAGGAAAAAGAGATTGCTGTTCAGCTTGGCCTGTCGAGAACTCCCGTTCGAGAGGCGTTGCTCTCTCTCGCAAGTCAGAATCTCATTATTGTCAGGCCAAACCAGGGTACTATCGTCAGTCCCATCGACATAAAACTAGTGCTCGATGGCCAGTTCCTGCGTGAATCCCTTGAACCCCGGATTGCTAAGCTAGCCTCACGCTTTTACCGTCCGGAGTATGATATTGAATTTGATGAGATCATTAACCGGCAGCGTTTCGCAGCAACCAATGCCAACACGAGTTACTTCTTCACACTCGATGACGAGTTTCACAAGCTCATAGCGAAGTGCGCCAACATGCCAGAAATCTGGCTGACGCTACATGGTGGCACAGGGCACCTGGATCGCGTTCGCAGGCTGGCTTTCACTGTGGAGCAGCATTATGAGTCAGTGATTAACGAGCATGAGGCGCTTTACCATGCAATTCGTCGTGGAGATGAAACTTCTGCTGAAGAGCTGATGACAATTAATCTTGAAGTGTATGACAGCCTAATGATTCTTCTGGATAAGCACCGGCATTATTTTGAAAAAGATGATGCCCTTTTATTCCATCTGGATTCAAAAAAAGGATTGCGTCATCTTCTTGGATAATAAAAAAGAGGCTTTCGCCTCTTTTTTATTAATGTGATATCTGACCAATAAACTGTCGTGCACGTTCAGATGATGGGTTAGTAAAGAATTCATCCGGCGTATTTATTTCCACAATTTGTCCCTGATCCATAAATACCACTCTGTCGGCTGCCTTTCGTGCAAAATCCATTTCGTGCGTCACGCACATCATGGTTATACCACTTTCAGCCAGTGATAAAATTACATCCAGAACCTCTTTCACCATTTCAGGATCGAGTGCAGAGGTAGGTTCATCCAGTAATAAAACCTGAGGGGACATGCATAACGCTCGGGCAATCGCTACGCGTTGCTGCTGACCGCCAGAAAGCTGGCTTGGATAATGATTCATCTTATGGGACATGCCGACCTTGGTCAGGAATTTTACCGCTCTCTCATGAGCCTCTGTTTTGGAAACCTTCAGCACCGATTGTGGTGCCAGCATGCAGTTCTCTAGAGCCGTCATGTGTGGGAAAAGATTAAAATTCTGGAACACCATGCCTGTCTCACATCTGACTTTGTCATCACCTGAGCGCGTCACGCCTAAATCGGTACCGTTTACGACCAGTTTTCCTTCCTGATACTTTTCGAGTCCATTCACGCAACGGATCAGTGTCGATTTTCCGCTTCCAGACGGGCCGCACACGACGACAATTTCACCTTTGCTAACCACGAGCCCGATATTACGCAACGCTGCATAGTCGCCATACCATTTATTAACGCCGTGAAACTGCACGATCAGTTTGTGAATTTCTTTCGTAGCCATTTTATTCTCCAGACCTTCAGGCTCTGACCATGTGTTTTGTCAGGCGATTGCTGATTTTCAATACCAGACGGCGAATGATTTCCACGATAACGAGGTAGATAATGGCCGCCCACAAATAGACCTGGAAATCGAATGAGCGTGAAAACGCCAGCGCGGTAGTTCCCATCACCTCCATTACGGTTATGGTGCTGGCGATTGCTGACGATTTCATCATGAGCACGAGCTCATTACCCAGCGGCCGCAACGCGACAACAGAAGCCAGGGGAAGAATAATTTTCAGAAAACCAGCGGTGCGCGTCATGCCTAACGCATGAATAGCTTCGTGCTGACCACCCGGAACTGACTGGATCGCACCGCGCCAGATTTCTGCCTGATAAGCCGCAGTATTCAGCGTAAAGGTGAAAACGGTGCACCAGTAGGCCTCACGAAAGAACCACCATAATCCTAGCCCCTGCAATTCGTGCCTGAATTGTCCAGCCCCGTAGTACACCAGGAAAGTCTGGGCCAAAAGCGGTGTACCTCGAAAAAAATAGATGTATGCCAGAGAAATTGACTTCAGGACTGATGATCCTGACATGCGAAACATCAGGATCAACATCGAAAGGATCGCCCCGGCAAAAACTGATGTCAGGACTATCTGAAAAGTAATCCCGAGGCCATTAAGCATTCGGGGGCCATATTCCTGCAAAAGCTCAAACATACTTACCCCTTGGCGTAATAGCGATTAGCTCTGCGTTCGAGGAAACTCAGAATGAGTCCAGACACAGACGAAAAAATCAGATAAACAGCACACGCCAATGCGTAAAAGAAAAACGGCTCTTTTGTCGAATTTACCGCTATATAGGTCTGTCGCATCAGGTCTGAAAGCGCAATGACGGAAACCAGCGATGTATCCTTGAGTAGCACCAGCCAGACATTACCAAGGCCTGGTAATGCGATCCTCCATACCTGCGGTAACGTCACACGGAAGTAGCTTGTCTTCGAAGACAGTCCAAGTGCGTAGGACGCTTCATACTGCCCCTGAGGGATAGTCTTGAGAGCGGTATAAAAAATTTCACATGAAAATGCAGCGAATACGACACCCAGTGCAATGAGGCCAGCAATAAAGCCATTAATCTGCGGTGTTTCCCAGCCAAAGAAATCACATGCTGTTTTGATCGCAAGCTGCGAGCCGTAATAGATAATGAAAATGGTAAGCAGCTCAGGAAGCGCCCGGAAAATCGTGCCATACGCTATGCAAAACCGTTGCACCCATTTTTTATTACTCAACATTCCGCTTGCCAGTAGCAGCCCCATCACAAGACCAAACGGCAGCGTCGCGACTGCAAGTTCGATTGTTAACAAGGCCCCGGAAAGGATGGGCTGAGCCCATCCTCCGTTCCCGAATGACAGATAATTCAGGTATTCACTCATACGGTACCTTCAGCTTACAAACAGGCTTTACTTGATCGAAAAATCGAAATACTTCTTGTTGATTCGGTCGAAGGTTCCGTCAGTAATAATGGCCTTGATAGCTGTATTGAACTGGTCGCGAAGATCCGCATCGGATTTACGGATCCCAACACCTTTACCCACACCAAAGTATTTTTCATCACGAACATCCCCCCCTACAAATTTGCAGCAAGCGCCTTCAGAGGACTTCATCCAGTCGGAAAGTATTGCAGCATCTGAGAAAACGAGATCGATACGACCGTTAGCCAGATCCATGTTGGCATCATCGACGGTTTTATACATTTTAACGTCAGTATCTTTAAAGTTGTCTTCGAGATAAGTCGCCTGGGAGGTGGAACCCTGAACGCCTACGGTTACTCCTTTAAGTGAAGCCGGTGTAGTTTCCTTAATATCGCTGTCTTTGGTCGCGATAAAGCGGGCCGGGGTAGCGTAATACTTATCAGTAAAGTCAATTTTCTTCTGGCGCTCAGGCGTTATCGACATACTGGCCACGATTGCATCATACTTACCAGACATCAGCCCTGGGATCATCCCATCCCATTCCTGCGACACAATGGTGCATTTTGCTTTGATTTTTTCGCAAAGAGCATTTGCAATGTCGACATCAAAGCCTGTCAGCTTCCCATCGGCAATGTAGCTAAAAGGTTTATAAGTACCCTCTGTAGCAATGCGAATTTCTTTCCATTCCTTAGCCATTACTGCCTGAGAAGACAGTCCTGCCATTACAATGATCCCTGCAACCACGGTTTTAATTACTGACATGACGACCTCACTGTGCGTTTTGATATACTGATATATCAATATGCATTTATGATGCCAACTACGCAGTTGTCATATATCAAGGTATTGCATACTTGAAATGTTGAATGCGCTAATAATTTGCACCACAAAGAGGCGGGATTGAATCATAAAAGTGCAAGTCAGTGGCGAATAACTTAGTAAAACAGATGGTCTCAGTATGCATCGCTTCTCAGTTTTATACTTTTAAACTTTCAAGTATCTTTCCCAAAGTGTTGCGTTTCATGGTCAAATAACCTGGATGACCATATGTATTAAACGAAATCCCCAATGTCCGTTTCTGGCTGTGATGATCTTGATCTCTTCCCGGATCTCTGATTTATCTTGGCACCGATATTGGGAGGAGATCAATGATGACCTCAATGTCACTCTTAATCTGCTTAGCAACGTTCTTAACGAGCATTGTGTACGTCTGGTAGAAAGCCAGCTCCCTGTCCGTCAGCCAGTTGTTGTAAATGTTCTTCACTACAACAATCGAGTGGAAGCAGCACGAGTTCTTGAGCACCATAGCCAGCAGCTCAATGCAGATGTTTGCCTGCCCTGCGCTGTTCTTTATCTTAGACCACTTCAACTCACCGACAATACCGTACTTATCTTTCAGCTTCTGGACACGCTCATTGAAGATGTGCAAAGTGTCTTTACGCACACACAGTGTAGTGGTCAAGTCATATTGGCCACGGTTTTACAGTAAGAACGGTATCTGTTCTCTGATTCTTCCGGCGTTAGTCCACCATTGTAATGATGTGGCCTGACGCTATTGTAGTAGTTCACTATATAACCACTGATTTGCTGCCAGGCCTCATCTTTGCCCTGATAACCCTT
>NZ_JSXC01000020.1 GCF_000803215.1 Pectobacterium fontis | reverse complement strand
TATGACTTGACCACTACAATCTGATGCCCGGGTTGCCAGACAGTGGAAGCATGAGCTCGGGCAATTCCACGAGTGCGCTAAAGGGCTAGTTGAAGGACTGTTAGATGGTAATGTTGAGATCCTTCATCTTGAGGATGAGTTATCTGCTGTTATCTATCATATTTCTCAACCCGAAACATTGCCTGTGACGATGCCACTGGGCTTCATCACAACGAATAAAGAGGCAGTTAAGATTATTGGTGCTCTGATTACTGAATATGTCAAAGGCACCACTGGTTTTGATAAGCCTCATGACTGTGGCGCAATTTCGGCAATGGTTTAAAAATCGTTGCAGACTGATTAAAAAGGGCAATTAATTGCCCTTTTGTTTTCAGCCTTAAACCACCTCCTCGGGAGGTGGTGATTGTCCCTGCGAGGCTCCACTACGGTATGTCGCTTCATTACCGACTAACTGAACATCCATATCGAACCACACAGAGCATATGACACCAAGATTGAAACGGTGAGCGATGCGGAGCGTGTCTCAGTTCTGCACACAGATGACCCTGTTATTAAGCTATTTTACCGTGGGCATTACCGTTATGGTTGCTACTCAATGATAGTAAGGGCCTAGACCGTTTCAATGATGTCTGCATCGTGATGGGTACAGAGCACTGTCAACTCTTGAATAAGCAGGGGTTACAGGCACTGCTACCGTCATCCCGCAACAAGCTTTATGTTGCGTGCTCGCGGGCACGTGGCAATATTTATTTTGTCCCTGAAGCCCAACTGCGGCGGTTCAAGCTCTGAGTTAGTAATCTCTGTATTTTTGAAGCCATCGCCTGATTGCTGCGAAGATGGTTAGACCAGAGCATCGTATCTGAGGTTGGATGCTTCAAGAGAACGAAAACCTGTCATATATAGCAGCAACGTACCTCGAAAAAGGGGCGCTCAGAGTCAGTTCTAGAACAATCGCCTATATCATAATGGAATTGGTAGCCGACTAATCCCGGCAATCATCATGGTCTGGCTAAAGTGGAGCGATAATATGCAAAGTTATTTAGTCTAAACTGTTTATGGATAAACGCCATGCTGCAACTGAGTTATCAATTTGAGAACGGCATCTATTCCAGATGGGAGCGACAACATTTCATTAGGTGATATCCATTCTAATGCCCGATTCGGCTCCGCTAACCATTTTTTAGCCAGATCAGCATCGCCCTCGAATAATTCTATTGCACGTTCTGATATCAATGAAGACCGCAATGTATTTTTTTTGCATGCGTCATCAAATGATGTTTTCAGCAGCGTCATTTCGTGTATTTTCCTCTGAATCGGCGTCATTTTTTTCAAGTTGACAATGTCAATCATCGTGGGATTTCGCCCCGAATTTTTCATAGAAAACACCTATAGTAATTTAATACTAAAAAATAACGTTATACTTATTAATATACTAATCGCTCAGTTAAGCTATGACCTCAACGGATAGCAGCGTTTTCCTTATATACAACTTCAGAAATCTGAGATTTTATTCTACCAATTGCGTTAATTTTACCCATTAAACGAAAAACCTGCTTATTAAGTTCATCTGAAATTGTCGTGAACTCCAACTTATGCTCTGGAAAATCGGTGATGATTTCATCAAAAGCCTCTTTCTCACCAATTACATGAGCGAGTTCCGTTTCATATCTAATTCTGTGTCGATTCAACTTAATTGCATAACTTTTTTTTAATATTTCATCGGTTACGTTAGTTTTTAGTTCATTATTTAGGCTTTCTGATTCAAACTTTAGAAGTGAGGAAGATCTCCTCATTTCAGAAACGATGTTAAAGAATTGCTTAGTTAATGTATATTCAAATTGGTTGATGCTTTTCATCTTTTTTCTAACGAGTAAACCTTTTTTGATCATTTTCTGGAATTGGTGATATACAAAATTTCTGGCATTGCCAGCATTTTTTTTGACTAAGAATTCACCAACAACAATAGATGCAATTTCATTGACTGTGAAGCTATCTCTGTCTACCTTTTTGATTGCAGCATAAATATAAGCTTCAGCATTGGCTACCCGAGTATTCATAGCGATGTGGTTCTGTAAAATTGTTGCTTAGGATTGCTAAGTATACAGCAATGCAAGATACTTAGACAATCTAAGCAACACTAGGCTATTCAAGATGATTACGTGTCCACAACCAACCCAATACCAGAACGACTCAAAGAAGCCCGTATTAAAGCAGGCATCTCGCAACGAGCGTTGGGTATACTTGTCGGTTTTGATCCAGCCTCGGCCAGCAGTCGCATGAATCATTATGAGAAGGGGAGACATATCCCTGACATTGACACATTGCGCCGTATGGCAAGTGAACTGGGAGTTCCTCTGAACTACTTTTTTTGCGACGACCAGATAACAGCAGAGTTATTATTGCTCATATCTAAGATGACGCCAGAAGAACGTATCCAGTTGATCGAAAGGTTGAAAAATCAGAGCTAAACAGTCGTGAATATCAAAAACTAGAGCATTTTTCAAACAGTTACTGCACTTTCGGCGCATCATAACTAACCACCATGTTATTAGTGATAGCCTTCATCCAATTGTTTCATTACGATTTATGCAACTCTTTGATTACGTGCGGTGCGAGCAGGCTTTCCACCGGAATCGTTGTATTAATTTTCACCGCTTTAACAATTGCAATCAGGGCAGTGGTATTTTGTGCCAGTTTATCTCGTAGCTCATTGATTTCCTTCTGTAATTGCTGATTTCGTGCCAATAACGCCTGGCGGGTTTTACGGTTAACATATTGCTGTTTTTCTTTAGGACGTAAGTTCAGGGGATTGAGCTGTTGATCAACGTAGGCTGCAATAAGCCGCTTTCGCTCCAAGCTGCTCAGTGTGCTTAAACCTCCGTTGAGAATACCCTTTTCCTTAAGGCGGGTATGCAAAGCTTTGGCAGAAATAGGCGATTTATCAAAGCCTTCAATCATCATCAGTTGTAGTTCATGTTCAATCAGTGTGTCCAGTTCTTTTCCACGCATCAGAGGTTCCCCCTAGTCAGTTTTTTGTGCTCTAAAGCAAAAAGTTGTGACAATGTCTTTATTTCTCCTTCAACTTTTATCTCTCCTGACAGCACATTTTCTGTTGAGATTAACCGTTGTGCTTCAGCGCGACTCAACCATTGTGATTGAATAGCATCCAGATGTTGCAAACTTTGTTCGATCTGAGCCAGTTTGGACTGGTAATCCGTTTGGTGTTTAGCAAGCTGAGTCAGTTTTGAGTGTGATTGCAGTAGTGCCTGTTTTTTCGCGAAGAGGTTGGACAACTCATCAATGCGTCCTGTAAGGGTGAAATGCTCGCAAAAAGCCATACTCTGGCATTTCAGCCGATAAGGACACCCCCAGAGATTAACTGCACGCGTACAGGAACCGAATTTCAGTGGATGTAATACAGCATGTCTTTCCACCATCTCGGTTGCTTGTTCTGGGCCTTCATTGTTACTGATTTCTTCAAAAGCTGCGGCAATATCCTCAAATAAACCATCGGCAAATGACGCCTCGATAAACCCAGCCACATCGTTGCGATCATCAAAGGTGTGTAGATTGGCTTTAATGTTGTTATCAAGCACCATATTCTCTGTGACCACCATATATCCCGTGTGTTTAACAATATCCAGCGGCGTTGTAACTGAGGAGGAATGAGGTTCAGTGGCTAATGCTGTGGATGTTGACTGAAAGCCAAGCAGTGAAGCCACTTTTCTACGTTCAGCAAGTGCCAGATGTTGGTAATGGCTGTTTTGCGTAATATTTACACGTCCCATCAACATAGCCTGTAAATGATCAGAAACCTCCGCAATAGCGAGGAAGGTATTAATATTATGCCGGGGAATATGGGTACGCATATGAGTAGGGGTGCCGTTATCTTCCAGCAACTTGTATTTACTGAATATCGACCCATTAGCATCAACATTGCCCAGAAATTTATTCATTAACTGGTTACTGAGCGGTATGGGTACAGCTAGTAATGCTAGGGTACGACGCAACGCCAATGAGCCTTTTACATGTATGAACAGCAATTCTTCATAGTTGATCGTATACTGCTTGCCGCCCTCGGACCAAGCGTGAGTGCAGGGAGAACGAGTATTGTCCCCTCCAAATTCAGCTTTTAGGTACCGGTCTAGATCTGTTTTGAAATAATAAATGGATTTACTGTTTTGCGACTCCAAAATTTCATTAGCAGGAAAAATGCTACGCTTTGTCAGCGCCTTGATAGCCTTATCTCGCCGTCCAGCGCGGCCACGATGATTTGATGAAGTTTGGACGATATGTCTTACCACATTATCCAATTCGACTAACTCACCGGACAGGCTGCTGATGCCCATTGGCAAAAAATCACTAAACGATTTTTCCCGCAAATAGATCAGATTGCGACGCATCGGGGCAGTCAACTGTTTGACCACTTTGAATATGTTCTCAACCAACGGTACCGCTAACGGTTCTACCCAGTGCGTGCGTTCTCCTGCGCCTTTAACACCGACATAGCGTATGCCAAGGAAATAATCTGGAAGTCCCTTATCCTTAAGCCGCTTACGTGCTGCTGAGTCATCAATATGACGTTTGACCAGAGCATCCTGTCTGAGGTTGAATGCTTCAACAGAACGAAAACCAGTAATAATGAGTAATAACAAGCAATTCAGAGCTATTTTCTCGGCATCACTTTCTACTCGATGGATTAAAGCAACAATGTTCAAGAAACCACGAATAGTAATCAATGAATCCTCACCCTCGGTAGCCATATCAGCCAGCTTATCTTGGCGTTTTAGCGCAATGGTTTCCTGAGCTTTACGGGTCAAATTCGTTTGGTTGGTATATTGATTATCAGAAACATATTGTAAAGTGACGAGGGTAAATGCCTGATGATTTATAAGCTTTTGAAGACTGACACAGCGACCTTTGTAATTAGCCGTATTAGGGTCGCCAGGTGTTGATGCAGCACTGAGGACATCCATTGCACGGCGAATAACGCCTGTGGTCAAATAGACTGGGTGAGTTTGTCCGGTAGTTTCCACTAATGCGTGGTACCAGCGTTTTAAAATCATCAAGGTTGCTATAGCCACAGCGGGGGAGATGTTTTGATTTTTCCTTTGGTATACAAGTACCAGCATGGACTTCATGAATTTGATATAAGCTGTATTAGTCGCGACCAGAT
>NZ_JSXC01000002.1 GCF_000803215.1 Pectobacterium fontis | reverse complement strand
AATTTCGGGGACAGATCAAGGCTTGCCTGAGGGTGAGATCGTAAAAACAGGTGTGTTCAATCCTCAGGGCAGGCACGTCCTGCACATTAGGCTGTGTCCCTTAACTTCCCTACATACCAAAAAGTACTGTAAGAACACTTCCCAAAATGTGATTTTTTGTTGAATGTTGAACACTTCTGGGGCGATTTTTATCGCTTAAACGCGTTTTTTGCACTGTTGAGTTGTACAAAAAACAGTTACGGGACACAGCCTAACATTCCCCTCACGAATTAACGCAAGCAAATGCTTTTACAGTCTTCTCCTAGACCGTTCTCTATAGTGAGTTTTTTCGGGGCCACTACAACGCAGCTCCGTGATGAACATTCAGATAAGAGATAAATCTCTGAAAGTTGTTCCATTGACCTCGCACCTTTCAAAGGTATCTTTTCACATCCCCTTCTACTAGGATTAACTCGATACTTAAGTTTAGGGAGTGCCCTCATCGTTCGGTATGTTCGGCAGGGGAATCGACTTCATCCACTCCATCATATTCGCCTGAAGACGGGCAGTTTCATCCACGGAGAGAAAATCAATCCGGCCGTTTGGCAGTCGCCTGACTTTAAGCAAACTCTCACCGGATACCCCCTCTGCCAGCATGAGCCGACCCGTTTTTGAATGATTCTCAAGCAGATGAAGTCGGTGCTCGAATTCACTTCGCGTTAACGGTATATTCATATTCTTCCTAGTGAATCTTCAGTGCGCCAGCGGCGTTCATAAGCGCAATCGGTTCGTTGTTGAATTCACAAACCCATACAACCCTTATTCCCGGCGGGAGTCTGAACGCGTCCCGTTTAATGGATAAATAACACCCTTCTTCCAGAGGCGCGCCCCCCTGACTCTCAACATCCCGCCCCTTTCGCCAACTAGCTCGTTTAAAATGATGCGAAAGAGCCCTAGTGAGCGTTATTAGCCCTTGAGAAGGAATTGCTGGCGTGAAACTGCCAAAATATGCAGGCGTCGCTTGAACATTCACGCATGTGTCCAGTTGGCCTGCCCGCACAGATGTGGCAAGAGCGGTTGCAGGAAAACGTCCGGATAAGCAGGGAGCATCTACCCCGTCACGGTAGAAATAAGCCGTCAGCCTCAACAGAACGAGTACGCCGTTAATATTCCGCCTCTCGTAAAAATCGAGATAGAGCTGGCTGTCAGCAATAGGTGAAAATTTAACCTTCCCCTGCATCAACTGGTTGAGCCATTGCTTACCAGGCGATGAAAAATGCGTAATTCTGAATGTGTCAGTCGGCTCAGGATTACAGATACGGAAAATAGCCTCAGCCTGAAGGCACTGTGCATCGTCCAGAACGGACATAAGTGCTACCTGTAAGGCAAAGCGAAGTTTTGCCTCCCATCGGCCGTTCCAGGCCGTGCTTCCGCTCATGCCCGTCGCCAAAAGTTCTTCAAGAGCCTCTACTGTTTCCCACCCGAAGGGATGACACGCCTCACACAGCACAGCAAATGCCCTCTCTGACAGGCTGCCGTCAACCAGCCCGGCATCCGCTAACTGTCGCCACTGAAAAGCAATTATCTCAGCCCATTTTGGACACGCTGGACTCTGCTGTGCGATTTTTTCCTGCAAGGGCTGGCGTACTTCCCCGTCATGCAATAACGCTAGCGCCTCAGCAGCACTCGCGTTCCCCAAGGATGCAGCCCGTCTCGCAATTCGCCCTAATGTGGCGAGCCGGCCAGCATGACAGCAGGATTTTTTTGTCTCTGCCACATCCAGATGTGCTGACAGCAAAGTCCATAAAGACCCAGGATCATCCTGAGAAAGCTTATCGAGTATCCCGCACAGCACATCCGGATGGTTCAGTGAAACCATTGAAAATGCCAGAGGCCCAACGTCGGATACGTAATGGGGATGATGCTGCAGCAGCCACAGCAACATATCCGCAGCTTTCTCACTGCGCATCCAGACAGGATGATCAACAGCATGCAGAAGCAGACGGGTAAGCGCAGAAGACGGATGCTGATCCTCTTTCCTGTTAAGAAAATCATACCGTTCGATGACGGCAACAGGCATGCCGGTTAGTATCTCCATGTGTGATAGCGAATGCTCAGCCAGCTCAGCCTGTACACTCTCATCCGCTGCAGGAGACAACCATTCAATCAGCTTGTCAGCGATACGCCAGCTCTCCGTATGCTGCTCTGCAGAAATTAACGCCCTACTCAGCGTCACAACCTCCGACACCGAATCCGTGCTTTTCAGCAGTATGGAGCCTGCACGTCTATGCTCCTCTGATAAGTCGCTCCATACCGACCATCCCTCCTGCTGAAACATCTCAAGTGCATTGATTGCCTTGTGCTGCGCCTGTGACGTGTTACGTCTGTGCAATTGACTTTCAGCCTCATCAAGCGCAAGCGATGCCCTTGCAAAAACATTAGGCGGTGCATGCTGCGTTTCTGCGACGTCTTCAAATGGCTCGCTCTGCTGTGCTGGGGCGCTGTTGTTATCTGAAAGGTAAACGTTCAGAAAATCAGTTTTATCCCTGAGAGCCTCAGGAAGTGCGCTTCGCAGGTATTTCATAAACAGGTGCCGGTTCCCAGGCATCAGTTCAGCTTCAAAAATAAGCGTGAGCCGTTGTGCGATCATCGCCATTGCATCCTGACAGTCCTGCATGTTGATCATCATTTGAGCATAGGCATCTGCATAATTATCAAGATGACGCGCATCGCCAAAATGGTAGGTCTCAAGCAATGCCCAGCATAACGCCCAGTCACACATCGGGACAGCGAAACGCACAATGTTCAGGATCACATCCTGTTCATCTAGTGCGCCCCCGGGGAAACGCGTTCCTTTCAGTAATGACACACGATCGATGTCGCCATGCGTAGCTTCAGCATAAAGCTGAGCTGTTGTACCGTATGTTTGACACATAAAATACGCGGCTGCCTGGGAGAAATTACCGTGCTGGCACAACGCCGCAGTGAAATCACGGCGCGCATATCGCACGTAACGCTGAAAGGTCATCTCACCGCCAGCCATATCCAGCAGACAGGCAATACGGGCGAGCAAACGCTGAGGGATCGCGTCCGCCTCGCTCATTGACTTGAGCGCTGTTATCATCAGACCAAACTGATCCTCTTTATACCAGTCGGGGCCCATTGAGAATGCCAGCACCTGCTGGTAAGCCTGCCGTGCACTTTCACCCGCATCCAGCCGGACAAATAATGAAACCAGGTGCAACAACTCTGGCACAAGTTCATGGCGATTCTGCAGATTGCCCAGCACAAACTCATACCAACGGAAGGCCAGATCATAAAGGCGGTTCTGAATTCCACCGTCATCCACCACCTGGCTCAGGAGTGTTAGAATCTTTAGTAACGTGGCTCGGAACCCTTCCGAATACAGCCCAAATTGACGGGGGAAATGCTGCTCAATAAAGGCCAAAAGCGCGTCCAGTCGGGAAGGGAAAACAGACGATATCAGGAGTGCCAGCCGTTCATAAAGCTGTGGTACAATAGCTTCAGGAAGAGCATAGGCATCATGCCATGCCACACGGTCTGATAATGGAAATGTCAGGCTGCTCAGTACCTGCTTTTCAATGACAGTCCACACCGACTCAAGGGCTGCTTCATCTCCCTCTAAATGAAAACGTCCTGCCGCCCCCTCACACCATGCCACCATCCTACACAATTCCTCCATGCCTACGATCCAGCCAGTTGCTGTCAGCGCAACGGGCGCCGGACAGTCATACGATGGATCGCAAAATGCCTGAATTTTATGTTTAGCCATCTCCTCCAGGAACGACACATCATTCGCTGACACATTATCATCACCAATGAAACGTACCGGTTGCAGTGGTACTGATGTATCCCCCTGAAAATTTCTTATCATTTGCGCAGGGGCACCAGACGAGATCATAGCATCAAGTGTCCGGGGATCTACGTACACAGGAGATTCATGTTCCAGACAGCTCAGCGTTGTCAGGTCTTTAAAGAGCTGGTCCAGCAGCTCCGGATCAATACTGACCTGAAACTCCTCACAGAGAAAATGGTAATACATGAACGTTATCACGAACGATTGCGTGACCTCCTGCAGGGGCCCCGTGAAATTCTCACTCAGTTTCGCAAGCGAAATATAACGTCCATGGAAAAACAGCATGCCTGCAAAGAACGAGGCACACATCTGACCGCGAAGCCCCCTGACCGTCCCCTCATCGTCACAGACTTGCTCAATCACGTTCATCCAGTAAAGCTGAAATTGCTTTAAATCTCCTTCCGCACGCCTGTCTCCGGCCAGCCCTTTGAGAAAGTAGATATTCATACGCATATCATAAAGCTGTAAAAATTCCGGATAAGAAAGACCGGTTTTTACCTCTGCCAGCTGCTCCTCCACCCAGTCATCTGCCAGACTGAGAAGCGCAAGAGCATCGCTGTCGTTATCCGCACGAATCAGGTCAAACGCCACCTGCAGGGCTTGCGTCACTGGTAGACTGAGCCGCCCGAAACGAATAACGTGTTGCAACGCTTCCTGAGGATGGCCAATCCGGATCAATGCCCTGGCTGTGAGTAAAGCAGATTGCGCAAAAAGGGTGTTGTAGCGAAAGCTCAGCCGGTGGGATAACAGAAGAAGGCGTACGGTATCCGTCAGACTGCCGCTTGCCAATGCGGCATTCAGCGTTTCCCGAACATCGCCAAGAAGTAACGCCGGATTAACCCCCTCGGTAACACAGCGGTCAGCCCAGTGCTGATCGCAGCGGCTGATTGCCCACATCTGCCGGGTCGGGTCGCAGCGCAGGCTGTGATACATAAGATTCAGAAGGCCATACCTAGTGTCAGGGTGACTTTCACAGTAGGCAGACAGCCGCTGCTGAATATCTGCTTCACGTAGGACAGTTTTTTCTGCCAGAAAATCAGCAAATGAGGCGTGATAAATGGTTGTCTCACCAGGGGTCATCAGAAGGTGGCTGATGCGTTCAAGTGTGCTGACTAGGACGCTCAGCTCTTCAAGACTGAGCAGTTCGGTGAGCTGCGCATGTGAAATTCCCCAGCGTAAACGCACGATAATCGCCAGAAGATTAACCACTAGCGGGTTGTTTTGCAGGCTAACCCACAGCATTTCATAATAATTTCGGATACGTCCGTCAATGAGCGGTAACTGAGCAAGCTCTTCCTCTGCTTTTCCCGCATTGGCCAGATCGATCAGATAGCGAAGATACAGAGGATGCCCCTGCGCAAGATCGCAGATAACCCTGATCATCCCCTGCGATGGTACTTCTTTGAGCGACTGTCTGCAGTATTCCCGCGCTGATGCCTGAGTCAGAGCTGGCAGTGTGCAGCAGTCCGCAGGCGATACCCTGACACCCAGTTGTGCTGAATAACGGGTATAGCCCGGGGCAGAAAAGATCACTACCAAGCCTTCACTGAGCTGCAGGGGTAACAGGGCTGTAAACCGATTAAGCAGGGCCTCATCGTACTTATCAACCTCATCAAGTCCATCGATGAAGAGCACCCCTGTCTTGTTGCGGCGGGCATACTCTTCACCTAGGCGCGTCAGCAGTTGTCCGGCTTCATTGATGAGTACGGAGTAGTCCCCTTTGATAAGCCGCCCGGGTTCCCGCGTCAGGAATAGGGAAACCTGCATACTTAACCAGTTAACGAAGGTCTCAGGTTGAGCCTGCTGAACTGCATTCACGCCGTCACGGCCTGTGTTAAAGCTATAGGTCCCAAAATGCTCAATCGTCGGGTCTTTAGGCGTAAACTTTGCACAAAACGTCGATTTGCCTATACCGTGCGCGCCCTCCAGAAATAGATATCCCCCGCGTTTTAAGGTAATAACGCGCTCAAAACTGTGCCGGAATTCAACCCGCTGCGCCTCACTGGTGTTCTCATAACTCTCCGTCGGTGTAACGGGTGCCGGAAGCAGGTTGTTACGCCGCAGAAACGCTGCCATCTCTGCAACTGAAATGACGCCCACCGTATTCTCAATGGAAACCCGCAAAATCCCCGTACAGTTCCCCCCGGTGATAAGTGCCGCACCAGATAGCCCTTCATAGCGGGGAAGTACCGCATTCTGCTCTATGGCTATTTCTATATCCATTCCGAGCAGCGGCTCGGCGAGGATCTGCGCGATCGTTCCCTCCACGCGATGCCCGATGCCCAGTTTACTCTGAGGCCATCCATAGGCATAAAAGGAGCTCCCCGGCAACGGGCGAGTTTCACTCAATCGTACAGGGGTCAGATCCTGCGGTGCATCAAGCAACAGCAAACAGACGTCCGTGTTTTCATCTTCATCCAGGACTGTGGCCTTCAGTTCCACCTGTGTGTCTGCCTGCCTAAATGTCAGAGACACGGGCGCTTGATTAAAAAGGGCATTCTCAACGCAGTGTCGCGCCGTCAGCACTTTATCCTGTGATATCAACCAGCCGGTTCCTGTATCTTTCCCGCAAGCAATCCTACAGGTGGCAAGCCTGACTTCCGCATCCAGCATCATTGGCGTTTTCCAATCTCAATCCAGCAGGACGTGCCTGCTTCTACGGTAAAAGGTGCCCCAGTAATCGTCGTATAATGTTGTAAGTAGTCTGAAGACGGGGTTCGGTAGTTAAAGTAAAGGGTGCGGGAAAAAGCGGCAGGCCTGTCAACGATGGCCGTCAACACCTCCACATCTGGATGCTGGTGTCGACTGCCGTCGGATGAAATAAAATACACCGGTGCATCAACAAGCCCCAGCAGTTCAGGATTTGTATTACTGCAACTGCCATGATGGGAGATCTTGATTGCATCAAATAGCAGGGAACAGCCCTCAGCTTGCAAAATTTTCAACTGATGAACGATGTCTTCTGCAGGGGAATCGGCCAGCATTAAAATGCGACAACCATCAAGTTCAACAAGCGTCGCAATGGAACTGGCATTCGTCACAGAGGTGTCAGGTCGGTAAACTTCTTCAAGCTGCCTGGGACGACCTGCTGAAATTAGCGAAGGTGGTTTCCCGACGGCCTCCTGCAGGTGTGACACACCGCATTCAAAGGCATCTTCAGCCAGCGTATCAGCCCCCACCTCACCCTTAAATCCAAAGCGCCTCAGGCTCTTTTGCCAAAACACCAGTAGTGCATCCAGCGCCGTATTCGATGGTGTCAGTACAGTAACGCGCCCGCCAGGCAAGTTGATTCCAGGCATAGACTCAACTGAGATACGGCGTAATCCGTCGCCTTCATTCCAGTCATATTGCCCGTCATGAATGAGAGAGGCGAGCGTATTGCCCTGCCGGGCACTGATAGCCTTGGCGCCCTGCCCCTCTTCATTGGGGGTCAAATAACCGCGTTGAGTAAGGGTGTTTAAAATAATTTCATTATTAAGCTCAACCGGCTCAGTCTGCGGGGCCGTCAGACTGCGTAAACTGTTATGCCAGATGCGTTTAATCTGGATAATTTCAGGACGTGCCGCTGCGCCGTTAATAGATAGAAAGCGAAGGATGCCGCCAATATGATCGGCATCAATATGCGTATTAATCACCAGATCAAGGGCTTGCCCCTCTGAAGCCAGTTTCCGTAGATCGTCGACAATATAGTTGTTAAACGTTGAACTATACCCGCCATCAATAAGCAATGTGGCTCTATCTGCACAAAGCAAAAACGCATCACCATTCCGGGCAGGATACATCCTTATATTCAGCATCGTCATTTCCTGTCATTATCATCCAGCACCTAGCGCCTGTTTCCCTGTACCAGTAAAACGGGCCTTTAACACGACGTTGCAATATTTTCTATCTTTTTCAATTCTTTTCCCAGATTATTTCTTTCCTACGCACTAACGTTAAGCAAACAATGCACTATGGTCAATAGCCCTCGGCCGTATGCGTACTACTCCACGCACAAGCATCTATGTTGACAGACGAACAGGTGAAAGATTATCGACTAAAGTGCTTCTTAGATGTCTAAAATGCTACATCGCCCGTGAATTCTATCCATTGATTCTGTCGCAAACGCCCACTAATAACATAGTAGCGTCAATAGAATGCTTCTTCCTGATGTTCGCACTTAGCCAGCTAACTGCAACGGGCCATAAGCGGCAGTGGATTCTGATGGACACCAGAACTTGCCTACCTTTGCTGTATCCACTTGCATATCAAATTGACCATTTGAGTTTTCGTTCGCTATCCACTCAATCGGCCTCACTACAGGCCATCAAATATCTTTGTGAATTTTGGCTCAAAAATTATGGTGTCTTTTTATTCATCTGGCCATTACTCGCGTATAGCTATTGACGAGATGTCGGCATTCTCCCACTATCTGGAAAACAGTCGCACATGCCAGTCTAATATATTAGTACCTGTAAAAAGTGCTGGCACTTTCACTAATGCGGCTCGATTAAGATGGGCAGTTCCGCACCTAAATTTGTATCCAATGCTATCAACTGCTCCATAATGACCTGAACCGCTAACGATTTTAAAAGGAGTCATATTATGGCCAGAAAAGTATTTTTTAGCTTTCATTTTGACAATGACTTTTGGCGTACCCAACAAGTACGTAACATCGGCGTGATAGAGGGACAGACCTTATATAAACCTAACGCATGGGAAGAAGTTAAGAGAAAAGGCAATGCAGCAATTGAAAAGTGGATTGATGAGAATCTGAGTGGAAAATCCTGTGTGGTTGTTCTCGTCGGAGCAGAAACGGCGAACCGACCTTGGGTAATAGAAGAGATAGTTAAAGGATGGAACTCAGGCAAGGGTGTACTGGGCATCCGTATAAATGGTCTCCTCAACAGCGAGCAGAAAACTTCCACTGCCGGGGCGAATCCTTTCGACAGCGTTACACTAAAAAGCGGGACCATCAAACTATCAACTTACGCAAGATTGAAAACACCAACCGGTTCGGACAGCAAAGCCATCTATGCGTCGATTCAAAACAACATTGAGGCATGGATTGAGGAAGCTATTCAAATTCGCAAAGATTACAAACCTTAAATTTTAAGTTTCGATTGGCAGAGTTAAAAAACAAACCCTCATACATCAAGGAATACTAGTATGACCAAAGCGGCCATGAATCGCTTCTTAAAAGAATATCCGAATGCGTTGAATGACGGTACGGGCGCCATTTTTATTGGAGCAGGCGTTTCAATGGCTGCAGGTTATCCATCCTGGTTTGAGCTATTGGGAGAAATTGGCGAAGAACTGGGGATCAGCTCCAAAAACGTACATGATCTTGCAGCATTGGCACAGTGGAGCATTCAGGCAACCGGAGGGGCAACACGCGTCCGCGAAGTTATCAAGAAAGAAATTAGTCCCGACAGACCGATACCAGACACGGTGGAAGTGATTGCCCGGTTGCCTATCCGGCATATCTGGACAACTAACTATGATCGGTTGATTGAGCGAGCCTTCCAAGCCATCAATCGGCCTCTTGAGCCAATCTCCGGTGTAGACAACCTGGCGCTTAAAGCAACGCCGGGCGCCACACGACTTTATAAGATGCATGGCTCGGTTGATAGGCTAGACGATATCGTGATATCCACCGACGACTATGAATTATTCAGGTCGAAAAGGGGAGCCTATCTACCTCTTTTCCAGGCTCATCTGACAAGTATGTCAATGCTTTTCGTAGGAATCAGTTTCACTGACCCTAATATTAGACATGTGCTATCACTAATCCGGGAAAGCTTCAAAGATGCTCCCCCCGAGCATTTCGCCATCGTACGCCCACCACAACGTGCTGATTTTTCATCCGATGATGAATACAACGCGCGTTCAACCCAACATGACTTGTGGGCAAAAGATCTGAAACGCTACGGGCTTCTTGTCGTTGAAATTGACAATTATGACGAAGTCCCTGAGTTGCTACGAAAAGTAGAGCGTCGCGTCGCTGCCAAGCGTGTTTGGGTGAGTGGGAGTTGGCCGATTGAGCATGGTGGCGCGGAGGCCTCCAACATTCACGCCTTTGCCGAAAGTATAGGCCGCCAGATTGGCGAATCGAATCGAGATTTGGTGACTGGGGCAGGCGTATTGATCGGCTCTGCGTCTATATCAGGATTTCTGGCGGCCCTACGTAATGGCGGAGGGTGGGATCTGGACCGCCGCCTTGTTGCACGCCCATTCCCCCAGCCTCTGCAAGGTAGCGTGCCGAATGAGCGCGAGTGGAAGGCCCTGAGGAACGAGCTGGCTAGGCAAGCAGGGATAGTGATTTTTGTGGGGGGCGTAAAACTACTGGACGGAGCACTAATTTCAGCCGACGGCGTGTTGCAAGAGTTCGAATGTGCAAAAGTAAGTGGTGCCTTCTTAATCCCCATCGCAGCAACTGGCGGGGCAGCTAAAGACATTTGCGAGCAACTGATTGGCTCTCCCCTGTCCACCGAAGGAGCCATGGCACAACGCCCCTCTGATAAGGAACTGAGAGCGCTTGCTGATCCGTCGCTACTTCTTGACCAAAAAAGCCGCGACCGACTAGTTACTGTGCTCTTTGAACTTATTGATAGAATAGCAAAGATATCCTGACTCGTATGGTGTTGAGACTATAAATTTATGGCCCGTAACGTCACCACTTCAGAACTGCGAAGCTTTTCAGCAAACCTAGCTCCGGCAGATTTGCAAAAATCATTAATAACGGCATCAATAAGCCAGTCAGCCAGTGCTTTTCTTTCCCACTCCAGCAAAGACAAAGATTTGGTTATCGGAGCTATGCAAGTTATTCAAAACCATGGAGGTATAGTCTATGTCGATGAAATAGATCCGGAGATGCCACCCTATACCACTGACGAAACTGCGGCACTATTGAAGCAAAGAATCATTCAGACGAAACGTTTTGTTCTTTTGACGAGTAGCAACAGCAAGGACAGCCGTTGGGTTCCTTGGGAACTCGGTATTGCTGACGGTGCCAAAGGTCTCGGGAAAATAGCAATTTTTCCGGCATCCGATACTGAGGGGCAAGATTCCTGGACATCCTGGGAATACTTGGGCTTATACAGACGAATTGTTTGGGGGAAACTGGAGGGGCATCCAAATAACCTTTGGATGGTGCTGGATCACAAAGCCAATACTGCCGTCACCCTTAGATCTTGGTTGTCTGGATACTAGGATGAATCTGTATCGCGGATAGCGTTCATCAATATCGGTCAGTGCCTCAATTACCGGCTCATCTGTTGTGTGCAGGTTTAATAGATTATCCGGGGATTTCTAAAAACCCCCGGATAATATTTCTAGTAATTTTTCCTGATTTCTATTGCATCTTCAACCCAGTCTTCAAGATTTTTAGCGATGTAATCATAAACATATTTGCTAGTAAGATATGGAGGGTCATAATCTTTTGCTACAGTGGAAAGCTTTGCGTCGCCTCCTGGGATAGTTACATAATCTAAAGGATTGTTTCCTTTTAAGGATTGATCTTCATCTGCGTTCTTTAGATTGTTTATGTATACTACGAGTACTCCCATCCCCTTATTCCACGCTTCAGATATTTCGTAATTGATCCATTTTCTTCCAGCAGTATTCTCGCCTGCTAATATGACAGCACAACTTCTTCCTTTTAGTTGACCCTGTATCCAATCTTGAATTGCTTTTTCTCCTCCGCCCTCAACTTCCTCCCATTCATTATCAGTAGCGGGTTTGTTATCTTCCAAACTACCAATATTTCTTACCTGAGATACTCGCCAGTTATCTGGAGTATAGTGAAAACTATAAAAGCATTTCCTAGTCATTTTGCTGTCCTTTTATTGTCACGTTAGTTCGTATTTTTAATATAAACTGTGAATCTGTATATAGATAAAAAAACCAACACCAATACCAATAAATTTTATCATGATTGAATTTGTGTCGTAGTTTGAATTTCTTAATCTAACAGAAATACAGCGTAATAAAAATTTTATTATTCGATTTGTGATTATTTTGAAGCGTAACTAATTAACTGGAGATCATACGGTCTCCAATTTCAATTGGGTTACCTGTTGTTTTTAAATTAGAACCGCAGATGAGGTGAACTGTTGGGTTTCTTATCTCTAATGAGCTTTTCCTTGATAAGTTCGTGAACTGACTGGAGATTATTTGAAGGTAAATTAATAGAATCAAATTTCCAGCACCTTTGACATAAATTTTCAAATATCAAATTGACGCAAGAAGATACATCATTCGTGTTGAATAATTCGATATTATCATCACGTGAAAGGTCATTGTGTAATGATTCAATGGCTAATGATTTGGCCAACTCCTGTGAGTATCCACCAAGTCCCCCTATCAAATACCTTGGAATACGATAGTTGTGTGCTAAATTCATTTCTTCTGCAATTCCAGGATTAATGCCATCTGCGTCATGTTTTTTTCCGCCTACCGCAATCATCATGTTTTGAGCTGCTATTAGCACCTTGCGCATTGAAGTCAGACTATTATTCCTAGTTGCCACATCAGCAGCAGTTCCGCTCCCTTGTCTTTTTGTGACGATAAGCTCGGATACCTCAAGCATTGATTGTATTTCATCATATCGATATTCAGAAATCCATAAATCTGACATCACTAACGTGACCGGAGGTTTGTCAGTTTTTTTTGCGTGTAACCTAGCTTGATGCAAAATGACAGGAGTAAGGCTAGGATGGCAACCATGTACGATTCTTCCGCCATACTTAAATACCAGACCACTAAAAAGTGCCACAAATTCGAGGATTCCGCGATCCATTGCTGGTTCGGTCCAGTCCTTACGCTCTGGTATCGCTCCAGAAAGGCCCACTTCTAAACCTGCTAATGATACATTGATTCTTGCACTTTTCTGTTTTGAATCACTCATTCTCATTAAATCCTGTAAAGTTCGATGATAAGTGAGCTGAAATCTCTTGATGATGTATAACAGTCATTCCTTTATCTAAGTATGGTTCAAGTTCATCATCTGGTAAAAGATTTCCATCATAGATGTAAAGAGAATGATTTGCTTGCTGCTGAGTTGCAAGAAATTTACCTACCTGGACAAAGGCTGGCGAATAAATCTCAGAAAATGCAGAGCAATGACTATGAACAGTCATACGAACTCTGCTACTGTATTTCTTAATGGATTTATACATAGCATGCGGCTTATCTATAAGATTCCAATCATATCCTGCTTTTTCAAATTTCCGTTCTACGATGTATGGTACGCGACATCTCCGAATGAAAATATCGCTTAAATAAGTCTCAATCTCATGTGTGATTCTGTTTAATTGAGTGGTGGTTAGCTCTTTACTTTTGCACTCACCATCAAACTCAAAACTGACCCACCGCTGAAGATATTCTAGAGATTTTATTCTAGGTTTTACTCTACTCTCTTCGGCACCCAGGAACACTACAGGGAGTATTGGGACTAGCATCCCATTTGCTAAATTAATTTCTTCACGTATCCATTTAGAATGGTAGGAATCTGGCGTATCAATGAGAAGCACTAGACTTGCATTTACAAGTTTAGCTGCTATTTTATCCTGTACAATTTCGCCTGCTAAGATCCCAGCATCACCATCTTGTTCCTCTGCTTTATCAAGCCAAGGATCATAACCTAACTCTTTCAGATGTAAGTACAATTGTTTGGATAAATATTCTCCATCTGTTACACGGTATGAGATAAAAATTCTCGTATCACGGCCTTGAAGTTTAAGCCCTAGTACTGCGCCTATACGCCTGGTAAGAGCTCCTTTAGCCTCACATGTATTTACGTCATATTGCAATGCTTTGTATTTATCCAGTGGTTTAGGAGGTATGGGACAAGTTGGATCAATTGCTACAGGAATAACTAATGCCCCATGCAAGTGAGCTGCTTGATGTTCTTCAATAAAATCAATTGCAGACTGTGTTAGAGAATCTTTTCCAAATAGTACAATCAGTACATCATTCCATTCTCTTTCATTTGACCACTCATCAGATGAGTTGTTATTTCTTTTTTGAATTGGAGTGTGTACACCAAATACAGATTCAAGGCCTTCCTTAATATGCAGAGCCATCTCAGAATATTCATTATTATGCATAACCACAATCATCGATATGTCACCTATAACAGTATTAATTATAATAAATATTGGTCATTTTTCATTTTGCTGCACGTGTTAAATTTCTACGTTATTTGCTATTTTAGCCAGGCTGAAAAATTATTGTACCCATCATTTTTAATCCAGTCATATTCTGGAAATAGTTGACTCAGTTTTACTGATGTACCTTGTCTTCCGCTTGGTAGGCCTGATGGGCGTGGGTGTGTTGATTTACTATCAATCTCATTGTAGTTGACCCAACTACCATTTTGATATTCCATCAATGTCACTGATTTTCCGTCAGAAGATAATGATGCAGCAACATAATCCAGTGGATTTGGTCCTTTAGGTTTCACTATCCTATTTTTATCTTTATAGTTGTTAATATTAACGGATAATATATGGTTTCCACGTAAGAAACTTTTTAAAATCTCATAACGCACCCATGGACGTTCATATGTTTTGCTGCCAGCAAGAACTACCGTATTGCTTGTATTTTCTAGTGCACTATTAATCATTCTTTTTAGCGCGATATCACCATTTTTCTTAGCCTCTTCCCAGATGCTTTTATCGAAGTATCCCGCTGCCGCACGGTCAGGTTTAGAAACCCAATGGTTCCTGACCACGTTAGCTCTGAAATCGATTACATCTTGATAATGAAAACTAAAAAAGACTTTCTTAGCCATACGCCAATCCTTTAGACATCATAATATGTCCATATAACTTATTTGGTTTTCGTTTAACAATCAACTGAATTATCTATCTTCATGTCAATAAGATTTATATCTATTTTGTTCAATATATTGAAACTTTCTCTTGTTCTACATCATTTTTTTAATCACCAGAAAGGAACTCAGTTCGAGTTGAGCGATCGGATCAATCGCCAAACATCACAAACTGATCCTATCCACCTAATGTGGACACAGCCCTAGCGGGTTCTGGTTTTCAAATTGTTCCGGGCTGAGACCACCACAGGCACTGTGGCGACGCCAGCGATTGTAATCGCACTCAATATAACTAAATACCGCTGGCTGGTGCATTGCGACGAAGCACATTCTTTGTTAGTTCATGAAGTTATCTGGAAATGAGTTGAGCTTTATATTAAAAAACTCATTTAAATCATAGGTGTATGGCGTTTTTATTTTATGAACTAGATTCTCACACAACATAAGTTAAATGGTGTTTGATGGTTAACAACTTCATCTGTATCCGTAGCTTTGCTACATATCAATGAGCTGTTGGTCCTTGCCCTGCCTCCCTTATTGCTCACTCATCATTGATCATTGTTGATAAAAAGCCCTGTGTCAGGGCTTTAAGTATGAAGAAGATTGGCTGTTATAAATAATTGAGGTTGTTGGGATGCTTTGCGTTGTCGGCCATCATCAGCCTTCTCGGTGTACGCTTAAACCTGCAAAAGATTGGCTGACTGGCATCATCTCCAGTGTATTGATGTTGACATGCGCTGGGAGTGTCGCAACCCAGAAAACGGCTTCAGAGACATCCTCTGCGGTTAATGGCGTCGTATTGTTATAAGTTTTGCTAACCTTGTCGCTGTTGCCTTTGAAACGCACGGCAGAGAACTCGGTTCCCCCAACCAGACCCGGTTCGATGTTGGTTACACGGATTTGCGTTCCAGATAAGTCGGCGCGCAATCCCAGACTAAACTGCTGTACGAACGCTTTGCTGGCACCATATACGTTACCACCTGCATAAGGCCAGTTTCCTGCGGTAGAACCAATATTGATAACATGGCCGATATTGCGTTCTACCATGGCTGGCAGCAACGCCCGCGTCATAAACACCAACCCTTTATTATTGGTGTCGATCATGTTTTCCCAATCTTCTACCGACGCTTTATGTGCAGGCTCCAGACCCAGCGCCAGCCCTGCGTTGTTGACCAATACATCAATGACTTGCCATTCGGGTGGCAAACTGGCAACGGCTTGCTCAATCGCATGACGATCGCGTACGTCCAGCTTTAACGTATACAGCGCATCGCCTAGCTCAGCCTTCAGCGCATCGAGACGTTCTTGACGACGACCCGTGGCGATCACTTTGTGTCCTGCGTTAATAAATTTACGGGTAATGGATTCACCAAATCCAGCCGTTGCACCGGTAACAAAAATAATCATGCTCTTTTCTCCCTGACTGTTTTCATGTGCGGCTTGTGCCTGATATCAGTATAAATAATGAAAGGTATGGGAGCATTTAGCCGTGCAATTCCATGTGGGTCAAGCGTTAGTCTGGGTTTCATGATGTGGTTCTTCTTGTCAGTCCCATGACACCCGGCTGAGATTAACGGCATGTCATTGCTGACCACCCTACTTTCTTGTAACCTTCCCTTGCTACAAGCCTAATTCTGAACACAAAACCTGACATTATCGGACTTCTATATGGCTGCTCATATTTCTAAAGACCCTTTGCATGGTGTAACGCTAGAAATGCAAGTTAACGCGCTGGTTGCCCGGTTTGGCTGGGTTGAACTGGGTAAACTGATCAACATCAATTGTTTTAAAAACGATCCAAGTGTGAAATCCAGTTTAACGTTTTTACGTCGGACGCCCTGGGCTCGTGCTGAAGTTGAAGCGCTGTATCTTGATTCTTTGGATGATGCCGAACCGATAAAATCAAATGATGACGTCATTGATCCCTGGGCGAATAGCCGTAGAAATAAGAGCTAACCAACGTGAAAAAGCCAGTCGTACTGATTGCCGCTGCGCTGCTACTTGCCAGTTGTGCCTCCAAACCGCCGAGTTCACTGGTCACCCCGCTTCCTCCTGTTACGCAGCCACTTCCAGAGCAATCTCAACAGCGGGAGCCAGTGCGCGGTGTCTGGCTGACGACCGTTTCCCGTCTCGACTGGCCACCGGTGTCATCTGTTAATGCCAGCCCCACCACTCGTATGACTCAGCAGCAAAATGCGCTGAGAATCAAGCTGGATAAATTGAAAAGCCTTGGCATCAATACCGTATTTTTCCAGGTTAAACCGGATGGCACGGCGCTCTGGCCCTCTAAAATATTACCCTGGTCAGATATGTTGACGGGCAATATTGGTGAAAATCCTGGCTATGATCCACTCCAGTTCATGCTGGATGAGGCGCACAAACGCGGCATGAAAGTTCATGCCTGGTTTAATCCCTATCGTGTATCGGTTAACACCAGACCGGCCACTGTCGTAGAGCTAAATCGCACACTGACGCAGAATCCAGCCAGCGTGTTTGTGTTACATCGCGACTGGATTCGTACGGCAGGCGATCGCTTTGTGCTCGATCCCGGCATCCCCGAGGCACGAAGTTGGATCACCAGTATTGTGGCGGAAGTCGTTGCTCGCTATCCGATTGACGGTGTGCAGTTCGATGACTATTTCTATGCTGAGTCCTCCCATTCCCTGCTTAATGATGGTGAAACCTTCAAAAAGTATGGTCAGGGATTTAGTTCAAAAGCAGACTGGCGGCGACATAATACCCAGCAACTGATCGAGCAGGTTTCTTATACCATCAAGCAATTGAAACCTGGGGTTGAATTTGGCGTCAGCCCCGCTGGTGTATGGCGTAACCGATCACACGATGCAGCAGGTTCCGATACGCGAGGCGCTGCCGCCTATGATGAGGCGTATGCTGACACTCGCCAGTGGGTACAGCAAGGACTGCTGGATTACATCGCTCCGCAGCTATACTGGCCTTTCGCACGCGATGCGGCTCGCTATGATGTATTGGCAAAGTGGTGGGCGGATATCGTGAAACCGACCAATACCCGTCTTTATATTGGTGTGGCACTGTATAAAGTGGGCGAACCCTCTAAGAATGAGCCAGACTGGACGATCAATGGTGGCGTGCCGGAGCTGAAAAAGCAGCTCGATTTAAATGAATCTATGCCGAACATTCATGGCACCATTCTTTTTAGAGAAAACTATCTCAATCAGCCCCAAACTCAGGACGCGGTTAATTATCTCAGAAGCCGCTGGAATCCGATTTAACGGATTGCTGAGGCTGTAAAACCTTTGCACTTTCCTCTGGATGCTGATTCACGCTTGAATCAAGCGCTTAAATAATAATTGCTGAATATCTTGTCGGTGAGCAAGAAGAGCGTGGACAGTAACCCGATTATTTTCGATTGAATAGAGGATTCGATATCCTCCCGAAGTATTATATTCCCTGTATACTCCACTCCTTACCGCTTTTTCGGCGAAAGAATTCTGCCGGAGACGGATTTTTTTTGCTTATTTAATAAGCATGTAAAGTGGTTGTAGCATCATGATAAGTCATTAACCACTCAACCTTTTGATTTTTATGTCAAAAAATAAAAGTTTCTAAACGAAATAAATCATTGAGTCGGTGACTGAAAAACCCTATATTGGCCGCGTTTTTCTTATAGCAGTTATGTGTTTAATTCATTTATTCAACAGTGGTGTCCCAATAACCGCCACGGTTGTAGGAGAGATATGATGACGGATAAAGTCCGTATTGACAGTTTAGGTGCGAATTCATTAAACGGAAACAATGAAACCTATTTGGCAAGACAAGCTGAATTTGAATCGAACGTGAGGAGTTATCCACGCAAATTGCCTTTGGCAATTGCCAAAGCTGAAGGCGTGTGGATCACCGATGTTGAGAATAATCAATATCTTGACTGTCTTGCTGGTGCGGGCACACTCGCACTTGGGCATAACCATCCTGACGTATTGCAAAGCATCCAACGTGTCATTACTAGCGGCTTGCCGTTACATACACTTGATCTGACCACGCCGTTGAAAGATCAGTTCTCCGAATACCTGCTTTCCCTGTTGCCGGGTCAGGGTAAAGAGTACTGCCTTCAATTTACCGGCCCTTCTGGTGCCGATGCGGTTGAAGCTGCACTGAAGCTGGCAAAAAAATACACCGGTCGTTCTGGTGTCATTAGTTTTTCCGGTGGCTACCACGGCATGACACACGGTGCGCTGTCGGTAACTGGTAATCTGTCACCGAAAGAAGCGGTTGACGGTATGATGCCGGAAGTCCAGTTCATGCCTTACCCACACCAGTACCGCTGCCCGCTGGGCATTGGCGGTGAAGCAGGCGTGAAAGCATTAACCTATTACTTTGAAAACCTGATCAACGACGTTGAGAGCGGCGTGCGTAAACCAGCGGCAGTCATTCTGGAAGCTGTTCAGGGTGAAGGCGGCGTTAACCCGGCTCCGGTCGAGTGGTTGCAGCGCATCCGTAAAGTGACGCAGGAACACGGTATTCTGCTGATTATCGATGAAGTTCAGGCTGGTTTTGCTCGTACCGGTAAATTCTTCGCCTTTGAACACGCGGGTATTGAGCCAGATATCATCGTGATGTCTAAAGCGGTCGGCGGTGGTTTGCCATTAGCTGTATTGGGTATCAAGAAGCAGTTCGATGCCTGGGCGCCGGGTCATCATACCGGTACGTTCCGCGGTAACCAATTGGCGATGGCCACCGGCCTGACAACGCTGAAGCATCTTAAAGACAATCAGGTCGCCAATAAAGTTGCCGAGCAAGGTGAATGGCTGAAAGCCAAACTGGCTGGGCTGCAAAAGCGCTATCCGGTGATTGGCCATATTCGCGGTCTGGGATTAATGATCGGGATTGAGATTGTTAAGCCTGGCGAAGCGCAGGATCACATGGGTTGCTACCCGGCTGATGGCGAACTGTCTGCGCTGTTGCAGAAAAAATGCTTTGAATCCGGCTTGATTCTGGAGCGTGGCGGCCGTAATGGTTGTGTACTGCGTCTGCTGCCTTCCCTGCTGATCAGCAATGCTGAATTGGAAATCTTCCTGGATAAATTTGAAAACGCCCTGCTGTCTGCTGGCGTGAAGCCAGTCTGAGTGGAGCGAATGACCACGATGTCCCAATTAGTGGAAACAGAAGCAGTGGAAATAAAAGTCAACCCGATTCTGGCCTCTTCTGCGCAGAGTATCGAAGCCTATCAGGACGCGATCGCGCAGAGTAGCCAGGCCGTCATGCAGTGGCTGCAACAACCTGAGATGTATCAGGGGAAAACCGTTGCCGAACTGCGTGAGCGCATCACGCTGGATTTTAATCCTCAGGGTCTGGGTAATCAGGCCGCTATCGAGCGTGCGATTGAGTACTTTTTGAAAGACAGCCTGTCGGTGCATCACCCACAGTGTGTCGCTCACCTGCACTGCCCGAGTTTGGTCGTCAGTCAGGCGGCTGAAGTGTTGATCAACGCGACGAACCAGAGCATGGACTCCTGGGATCAAAGCCCGTCAGCGACCATCATTGAGATGAAACTGATTGAATGGCTGCGTACTCAGGTTGGCTATCAGTCTGGCGATGCGGGCGTGTTCACCAGCGGTGGTACGCAGAGCAACCTAATGGGATTAATGCTGGCGCGTGACGCCTTCTTTGCCCGTCAGGGACACTCGATCCAGCAAGATGGGTTGGTCGGTAACCTGAAGAAAATTAAAGTTTTTTGTTCTGAAAATGCCCATTTCTCGGTGCAAAAGAACATGGCTTTACTGGGGCTTGGGTATCAATGCGTTACGCTGGTGAAAACCGATCGCTTCGCGCGAATGGATCTGAACGATTTAGCCGAAAAAGTGGCGCAGGCCAAGGCCAACGGCGAGCAGATTCTGGCGATCGTGGCGACGGCGGGTACGACGGATGCGGGTGCGATCGATCCTCTGCGAGCGATTGCGACACTGGCAGCCGAACACCAGATTTGGGTACACGTTGATGCCGCCTGGGGCGGCGCGTTGTTGCTGTCCGAGAAGTATCGCGATTATCTGGATGGCATTGAATTGGTGGATTCCATTACGTTGGATTTCCACAAACAGTTCTTCCAGACTATTAGCTGTGGCGCATTCTTGTTAAAAGAAGCGCGTCACTATGAGCTAATGCGTTATCAGGCGGCTTACCTGAACTCTGAGTTTGATGAAGCGCAGGGCGTTCCGAATCTGGTGTCGAAATCATTGCAGACGACGCGCCGTTTTGATGCGCTGAAGCTGTGGATGGGTCTGGAAGCGTTAGGCCAGCAACAGTACGCGGCGATTATCGATCACGGTGTTACGCTGGCGCAGGACGTTGCACAGTATGTGGCTGAACACGCCTCGCTGGAACTGGTGATGCAGCCACAACTGGCAAGTGTGCTGTTCCGCTATCGCCCGCAGTCGTTGGCGGCAGCGGATGATGCGACTATCGCCTTGCTTAACCAGCGTATTGGTGATGCTCTGCTGGAGTCAGGCCGCGCCAACGTAGGTGTGACCGAGTTTAACGGCGTGACCTGCCTGAAACTGACGTTGCTGAACCCGACCGTTAGTCTGGACGATGTTAAAGTTCTACTGGCACTGGTTGAAAGCACGGCTCAGCCGTTATTGAGCGCGTAACTCCTCTGCTCTGCCATGCTAAAAAAGCCGATACCACTCAATGTGTTATCGGCTTTTTTACGCGATTTTTAATACGAATATCCTGGCTTTTTCGCCAACGTATCCAATTGTGGTTTAATGAGCGGATCGTAAACTTCCTCCTTCCAGCAATTGGGCTGGACTTCGTTCAGCGCGACAGAAAGTGAAGTATCCGAAGAGCCGAAATGCTTTTTCAGGACTGCCGCGAGGTCTTCAGCAACGGCTTTTTTCTCTTCTTCAGACAGGTTTCTTGGGAAGTGTTTGACATCAATATGGGGCATGAAATGGTCCTTTTCATTGCTAAAACAGTACGTTGGTTAAGATAGCTATTGTGCGTGAAGACGGCAATAGAACACCACACGGCAAATTGTGCAGTGCATCTACGATTATTTTTTCAGTGCCAGCAGCGTTTTTCCCATCGCGACCACGAATTCATTTTGTTGCCCGATAACCTTATTTAGCCCGGCTTCATCCTGAATATTTTCGACCGTATTGATTGCCTGAACTTCCAGCACGCGCCCTTTAATCAATGTCGAACACAGCGAATGCAGAACTTTATTATTCAAAATCGTTTGTAAACAGCGAAAAGGTGTCGCTTCGTCAATATTCCCCGCACGCTGATCGGGCTTGATGCGCTGGCGCAGCATCTCTTTTTCCGTGCTGGCGATCACCGCATCCAGATCGCCGGGCGTTGACGCGATGGGAATATTACCTTTGCTATCGGGGGGCAGCATGAACAGGGAAACCAGCGCCTTCCCTCCCGTTGAGGGATCGACATACTCGGCCTGCACCATGTGGTTTGGCACATCAAGCACTTTGTCCCGCTGAATCATGTTTAATAGCGTGTCAGGTAATGCAGCAGTGAGATCCTGCGTGGTATAGCCAGCAAACAAATCAGGATCCTTTGTCTCTGCCATCCCATACAGCGGCAGAACCAGTAGCAGACCCGCAATCCCTTTCTTTATCGCACTCATATTCATTATTTTCCTCTACGATTCATTGTGTCACCGCTCGCTATTCTTATCGCACTGACGTCGATAGCCTTTGCTGTTTAAACGCGACAATGCATTCTACAACTATCTGGAGCAGTCGCGTCAGGAATTGCTGCGTCGTAACGGTAAACGGGATATCACATTGAGCAATAAAACGCTGCAAGGTATGCAGACGAAATGGGCACTTCCGTGACCGACGGAAGCACAGGATGTTCGCTATGCGTCTCGAGTAAATCGTCTTCGAAGTTAACAATGACAAGGAATTCAGTAAGTGCGGTGGGCGTAATGAAAATCAGATGAGGGGAAAGACGGAATGAAAACAATTATTTACAGTCCGTCTTTGCCTTTGACACAACCTTAAATGTAAACGTTAAGCTGGTTATTTGCTGTTGGGCGGTTAACGCCATCAGCTACAGGAGGCGTAAAAGCTGAACGGTTATTTTCATACGCCGCCTGAGCCTGAGTAGAACCACTCTGATTAGGGTAACCAGACAGTTGTGACGAACGGGAAATACCCTGAACCTGATCGGTTTTGTCGGGTGTAGCGTAATATGACACGGGATAAACCAGGTTGAGACCAATCATTCTTCTTTCCCCCTATTCATCTCATCCACGAATAAACATTATCTTGCTTACTACTGAGTATAGAACAGTCAAACAGGGGGAATATGTAAGGTTTGTCTGAAAAATATCGCTAACACGACGAGTTCTACTCAATCGGCAATGTGGGCGTAGCCTTTATAGTGGGCATAGTCTTGATAAAATTTACCACTGCTCAACGCTGTGCTAATAGCCGGATTGACGCCTCACGCTCACGAGAGGACGTCACAGGCGTATGGATAATAAATTCATCTACGCCAAAACGCTGATGATAACTTTCCAGACGCAGATGAATCTGTTCCGGTGTGCCGTAAAGCACATGGCGTGGTTCCTGTTCGATACGGAAATCTGTTGCGCCCGCTTGACGAACAAAATTATCGGCCTGCTCCTGACTCCCCACAGTCAGCGGCGGCTTGTTTTCGATATACACCTTATAGTTATGCTGTGTATTGGCCAGTGCCTCCGCCTCTTCCTGGCGCTCGGCCGCAATCACCGAGAGTGACAGTAGCGTTTTGGCACGCGCTGGCTTCAATTCCCGATAGCTCAGGAGCGATTCCGTTAACAGTGCTTCGCTCGCGTTAATGAAACCAGCAAACACAAAATTCCAGCCCAGCGATGCAGCTAACCGCGCACTTTCCTGACTGGCACCCAGCAGAAAGCGCTGTGGTTCATGTTCTGGCAGCGGCGTTGCATTCAGGCGATCGGCGGTATCCTCATGGCGATCGAGAAAACGATTTAGCTGATGCAATTTCTCCGTAAAGGTAACCCGCTGCGTCTCGCCGATTTCCTGTTGCAACGCGCGTGTCGCCAGCGGTAACCCGCCTGGCGCTTTGCCGATGCCTAAATCTACGCGATCTCCCGCCAGTGCGCTGATGACATGAAAATTTTCCGCCACTTTATACGGACTGTAGTGCTGTAACATTACGCCACCGGAGCCGATGCGCAGCGTTGTGGTATGCGCCAGCAGCCAGGTAATTAAGACTTCGGGAGACGATCCCGCCAATTCATCAGAATTATGATGTTCGGAAACCCAAAAGCGGTAATAGCCAAGCGTTTCCGCCAGTTTTGCCAGCGACACCGTTTGCGCTAGCGCCTGCGCTGCATTCATCCCTTCGGCGATGGGGCTTTGATCTAATAAACTGAGCGTATATCCCACGATGTTTCCTTATTTATTTTTAGCGACGATTTGTTAGCGTTATTCATCGCAATAACAAAAATATATAGCAAAAGACAGAATAATAAGAATGTTACATAACAGTGTAGAAAATAAATATTAATAACGAATTTTGTTAGCAAAAATACTCATAAACAATTAATGAAAAGATGCCATCATAAAAAGACATGAAATATAACCAGATGGTATTTATCGATTAAGTGGCTATCAGCTACCTTTATGATGTTTAAGTTTTGTTAAGGAGGTGTATTGATATGGCAGAGTCTATCCCCTGTAGTGATACGTCATTAGAGCAACAGCTTATTAGCTGGCGACGGCACCTGCATCAGTACCCGGAATTGTCCAATCAGGAACACCAAACCACCGCGTATATTACCCGTTGGTTACAGGAAAAAGACATTCGCCTGTTGCCCTTGGCGTTAACCACTGGCGTCGTCGCTGAAATCGGTCACGGTAGTGGCCCAACGATTGCGTTGCGTGCCGATATTGATGCCTTACCGATTGAAGAATTGGTTGATGTTGACTTTCGTTCTCAACACGCGGGCGTCATGCATGCTTGTGGTCATGATTTCCACGCAGCCGTCATGCTGGGGGCAGCCTGTTTACTGAAAAAACGTGAACAGATCTTACCGGGTAAAGTCAGGATATTTTTCCAACCAGCAGAAGAAGTTTCTACCGGCGCCAAACAGTTTATCCGCGCAGGTGCGCTCAACGATGTGGCCGCCGTTTTCGGCCTGCACAATGCACCCGAACTTCCCGCTGGCACCTTCGCCACACGCAGTGGCCCGTTCTATGCCAATGTGGATCGCTTCGCCATTGATATCACTGGCAAAGGTGCGCACGCGGCGAAACCGGAACAAGGTATCGACAGCATCGTTACCGCCTGCAATATTGTTAATGCGCTGCAAACGCTGCCCAGTCGCAGCTTTAGTTCTCTGGAATCGCTGGTCATCAGCGTCACGCGAATTCAGGGCGGCAATACCTGGAACGTTCTACCGCAAACGGTGGAATTGGAAGGCACCGTGCGCACCTACAACGCCGCCATTCGTGCGGAAATACCGGAACGTATTGAGCAACTGATCGGCGGTATCGCCCTCGCTTTGGGTGCCAAAGCGGAACTGAAGTGGTATCCCGGTCCACCTGCGGTGGTGAACACCCGAGAATGGGCCGATTTCAGCAAGCAAATTGCCAGAGATGCGGGTTATCAGGTGGAAAATGCCGAACTACAAATGAGCGGCGAGGACTTCGCCCTGTATCTTCAGGACGTGCCGGGCACCTTCGTCAGTATTGGTTCAAACAGCGAGTTTGGCTTGCATCATCCTCAATTCAACCCGGATGAAAGTGCGATAGCTCCCGCATCGCGTTATTTCGCCCAGTTGGCAGAGGCTGCACTGCATCGCCTGCGTGCTACAACAGTCACCCCACTACAGGCGGTGCTGTCCCCTTCATCGTAATGCATTGATTTACAATACCCTACACCTCCGCACGATCAAGCCGACGGAGAGGTAGGGGTGACATAAATCCGATATTAGGAACGACTCGGGGATGAGGTTGTCGCCTCGTGCCTGCTCTAGGTCTCCCGATCGTCAAACGATCGGGATAAGGTAGGGAAATAGTCTCAATTAACCGCGCACAGCATGATAACGACGGGAAAAATACACCAGACCGTCAGTGGCTTCGCTCTGCTTAAGCGCTAACACCCGACAAATAAAGATATCGTGCGTTGCCGCGCTCACCACCTCTTCAACCCGGCAGTCAAACGCGACCAGCGCATCCTGTAATACCGGTGAACCTGTGTGTAACACTTCCCACTTCGCTGCTGCAAACCGTTCTTCAGTAGACGAGGGGCTGCCAAACAGCGTTGACAGCGCTTCATGATGGGCGGTCAGCGTATTCACGCACAAGTGTGTATTCACCTGAAACGTGGGATACACCGATGAACCGCGATTCAGGCACACCAGCAGCGTGCCGGGCGTATCGCTGACGCTAGATACGGCAGAGGCGGTAAACCCAGCCTTGCCTGCCGGGCCATCCGTCGTGACGATATTGACCGCGGCGCTCAGCTTTGCCATCGCATCGCGAAACGCTTGCCGATCAACGGTGGTGATTGTCGCAGAGAGAGCCGCATCATCCGCGGTTACGTGTCGTTCAGCTATCAAATCAGACATTAAATACTTCCTTTAGATACAGCGAAAACATGCTTATTAACATCATAATAACAAAATAAGCCGCATCATCATCTGAAATTTTTGAATTTTATTATCCATTTTTGTTGTTTTACATCGTGCCCCGGCTCATCAATAGTGAAACCCTGAATTAACGTCTCATTAACCTTTCATTGAATGCGTGAATACCGCTAACGGCGTGTTTATTGATCGTCGGTTTATTGATGGACTTTTTTCACTTTCATGGAAATACATTCAATTAATAACAAACACACTTAATTAATAAAAAGGATCCTGGCAATGAGCACAAAACAAACATCCGAGAAACGACAATTAAGACTGGGGTTAATATTACAGGGGGCCGCAGGAAATATGTCTGCATGGCGACATAAAAATGTCGTGCCGGATGCCAGCATTAATTTTGGTTTTGTTTTGGATGCGGTAAAAAAAGCTGAACAGGGGAAATTTGATTTTGTCTTTGTGGCAGACGGCCTGTATATCAATGAAAAATCCATCCCGCACTTTCTCAACCGCTTCGAGCCTTTAACGCTGCTCTCCGCGCTGGCCACAGTCACCACCCACATTGGCCTGGTCGGCACGCTCTCGACATCGTATTCCGAACCCTTTACCACCGCCCGACAATTCTCCAGTCTCGACCATCTTAGCAACGGGCGCGCAGGCTGGAATGTGGTGACCTCACCGCTAGAAGGATCGGCGAAAAACTTTTCCCGTGCGCAGCACCCGGAACACGCGCTGCGCTACCGTATTGCCGATGAATTCCTTCAGGTGACAAAAGGCCTGTGGGATTCTTGGGAAGACGATGCCTTTATTCGCGACAAATCCAGCGGCCAGTTCTTCGATCCTGAAAAACTGCACACGCTGAATCATCAGGGTGAATTCTTCTCGGTGCAGGGGCCGTTGAATATTGGCCGCTCCGTGCAAGGTCGTCCAATCGTGTTTCAGGCTGGCGCATCCGAAGACGGCCAAAAACTGGCGGCCAAACACGCCGATGCCATCTTCACCCATCAACACACGCTGGAAGAGTCACAGCGTTATTACCGCGAGGTGAAACAGAAGCTGGAAGAGAATGGCCGCCGGGCCGATCAACTGCACGTCTTTCAGGGCGTCAGCGTCATTGTCGGCAACGATGCGGAAGACGTAGAGCGCCAGTATCAGGAAACCGCAGAGCTGGTCACGATTGAGGACGCGCTCAATTATCTGGGTCGCTATTTTGAACACTACGATTTCTCCCAGCATCCGCTGGATGAACCCTTCCCCGATATCGGCGATCTGGGAAAAAACAGCTTCCGCAGTACCACCGATGAAATTAAACGTAATGCCCAAGAGAAAGGCCTAACGCTGCGTCAGGTCGCACTGGAAGCCGCGTCACCACGCCCCGTCTTCAGCGGTACGCCTGAGCAAGTGGCCGATGGTTTACAGCACTGGTTTGAGAATGGTGCCGCCGATGGCTTCATTATTCAGGGTGGCACGCCGGATACGCTCAACCACTTTGTCGGTCGTGTCGTCCCTTTGCTGCAACAGCGTGGTTTGTTCCGTAAGGAGTACGCCGGGTATACGCTGCGAGAAAATCTGGCGCTGGATTATCCGGTGAATCAATTTACGCGCTAAGGCGTGCCACAGGAGAGTCACCGTGAAGCGTTACCCTTTTATCATATCCAACCTGACGATGCTGCTGAGCGCTGCGGTACTAGCAAACGTGCAGGCACAAGATGCAGGATTCGTCAGCCGCATTGACCTTAAGGCCAACCAAAGCCCTATTCGCGGCGAGAAAAACGCTGAAGCTATCGCGCAGATCCCGGCTGATTTTAAATTTGTCACGCCAGGTAAGCTGACCATTGCCGTTTCTGCGCTCAGTTCGCCGCCGCTCTCGCTGCTGGCTGACGATAACAAAACCCTGATCGGCAGCGACGCGGATATCGCGCGACTGGTCGCCGACGGTCTTGGTCTGGAACTGAAACTGGTTCCCGCGTCTTGGGAAGACTGGCCGCTTGGGATCACAGCGGGGAAATACGATGCTGCGATTTTTAATATCGCCGTGACGAAACCGCGCAAAGAGAAATTCGATTTCGCCACGTATCGCATTGATACGCTGGGTTTTTATGTGAAATCAACCAGCAAGATTACGTCGATTAACAAGCCAGAAGACGTTGCCGGTCTGAAAGTAATTGTCGGTTCCGGCACCAATCAGGAAAACATTCTGCTGGGTTGGGATCGGCAAAACCGTGCCAACGGTCTTCCTGCCGTACAGCCTGTTTATGTCACCGACGATGCCGCCGCCAATTTGAGTATTCAGTCAGGTCGTGTCGATGCATTTTTCGGCCCACACTCCATCGGCGCGTATAAAGCAGCGCTGACGGGCAAAACACGCATGGTAGGCATAGGCCCGACTGTCGCCTACGTTGCCGTCACCACGCAGAAAGGTAATGGTCTGGCACAGCCAATCAGCACCGCCATCAATGGCGCTATCGATAAAGGAAGCTATGCGCAGGTGCTGGATCGCTGGGGTGAAGACGATGAAAAGATTACCCAGTCCGTGGTGAATCCGCCGGGTATCGGTGATTAACGAACAATGGCATGACCGTAAAAGTAATATAAATTAAAAAGTGACAATGTCACTATTATAACAACTAACCTGCAAGGGAAAAACAGATGCAAAAAGAAGTCACCCACCGCCAGCCTTCTTTGCGTTTAACAACGCTACTGGCAAGTGCTTTGCTGCTCACTGCGACTGGCGCGCAGGCAGCTATTGATTTAAAAGCCAATCAACTACCGATCCACGCACCGAAGAATGCGGAAGCCATCGCGCAGATCCCGGCTGATTTTAAATTTGTTACGCCGGGGAAATTCACCGTCGCCGTCTCCGCGCTAGGGTCATCTCCTCCGCTCATGTTTTTCGTCGACGATAACAAAACCGTCATCGGCAGCGAACCGGACATCGCCCGATTGGTTGCCGATAGCCTCGGGCTGGAATTAAACATCGTCGCGACCTCATGGGAGGACTGGCCGCTTGGCGTAACCTCCGGCAAATACGATGCCGCCATAACAAACGTTACGGTGACTAAAACACGTAAAGAAAAGTTCGATTTTGCCACGTACCGTATCGACTCATTGGGTTTCTATGTGAAATCCACCAGTAAGATTCAGTCCATCAACGAAGCGAAAGACATCGCCGGGCTGAAGATTATTGTCGGCTCCGGCACCAATCAGGAAGCGGTGCTGCTCGCCTGGGATAAACAGAATCGCGCCAACGGCCTGCCCGCTTTTCAACCGATTTATGTCACGGACGATGCGGCCGCCAACCTGAGCTTACAGTCTGGCCGCTCTGATGCCTATTTCGGTCCGAACGTGACTGGGGCGTACAAGGCAGAACTGACTGGCAAGGTGAAACATGTCGGTACGGTGAACGGCGGTTATCCCAACGTCGCGCATATTGCGGTCACCACGCGTAAAGGTAGTGGACTGGTTCAGCCAATCAATACCGCGCTGAACGGCGTGATTAAAAGTGGTGAATATGACCGCGTATTGAAACGTTGGGGGGAAAGTATTGAGCGCATTGATCGTTCAGAAATTAATCCACCGGGGTTGGGCGATTAATTCCGCCGTATGGCTATCGGGCAGCCATGAGCGCGACCGATAGCCCGTAATAGGTTAATGAATCAGGAGCACGGCTATGTCCGACGATATCTTCATTATTACTCAGCCCGAGGATCCTATCGTGGCACCCATTATCGACGGCCTGTTCGCGGAATACGCACAGCGTTATGGCGACTTTTTCGGAGAGCGGGAAAGCGATCCGCCGGGCATCTACCAACAGCCGCACGGTATTTTTATTGCGCTACTGCGTCAGGGCGTTCCAATCGCTACCGGTGCGTTCAAACGCTACGACAGTACCACCGCCGAAATTAAGCGGGTGTGGACAGACAACTCACTGCGCCGTCAAGGGCTGGCAGGGAAAGTGATGCAAGAGCTGGAACAACACGCTCGTCGGTTGGGTTATCAGCATTTTTTCCTGACAACCGGTTTCCGCCAGCCTGAAGCCGTGCGTCTTTACCTGAGCCACGGCTATATCCCGCAGTTCGATATCAATGTCGATCCGGTGATCTACAGCATTCCACCTTATGACGGACGTTTACCATTCAAGAAGGCGCTGTTCGACGCTGTAACGCCGCGGGGTGGACGGCAAACGGAAGTCGAGCTGATGACCCGTCATTTGAAAGTGTGTTGAACCTGACACGCCAGTCATAACGCGATGTACGAAGGACAGAACAACATTTTTTGCATTACAGATAAATGGTATCGATCATGACGCAATCACTACAAACCTCTTCTCAGCAACCACCGCTGATCCCAACGCCGGACGCTCCGTTACGCATCGTGCCGGCACGCTATCCTTTTCGCTTGGCCGGTGCGCTCTTTTCCCTGTTCATTTTTGCCGGGATTATTCAATCCATCGCGCTGAATCCACGGTGGGAATGGTCGGTGTTCGCCGAGTGGTTTTTTAATCCGGTGATCCTCTCCGGGCTGGGGCAAACGCTGCTGTTGACCGCATTGGGTACATTATTCAGCATAATTTTCGGCACCGTGCTGGCGCTGGCTCGGCTTTCGCCGTCCTACCTGCTCTCTACGCTATCGTGGCTGTACATTTGGCTATTCCGGTCACTGCCGCTGATTCTGGTGCTGATTATTCTCTACAATTTCTCGTATCTCTATGACGAACTGGCGCTGGGAATTCCGTTCACCTCCATCGTGTTCCTGAACTACCCGACCATCGATTTACTGGATCAATTCTCCGTCGCCGTGCTGGGCCTGACGCTGGTGCAATCCGCCTATACGGCGGAGATTATTCGCGGCGGGATTCTTGGCGTGGATGCCGGACAGTTTGAAGCCTCCGCCGCGCTCGGCCTGCCCGGCGGTCGCCGCACGGTACGCATCATTCTGCCGCAGGCGCTACGCTCGATTCTGCCGACCGGTTTCAATGAGATCATCAGTCTGGCAAAAGGCACCTCCATCGTTTACGTGCTGGCGTTGCCAGAGCTGTTTTACACCGTTCAGGTCATTTACAACCGTACGCAGCAGGTTATTCCGCTACTGATGGTCGCGACCATCTGGTATCTGCTGATCACCACGGTGCTTTCCATCATCCAATACTACGTGGAGCGTTATGTATCGCGCGGGGCCGTGCGTGAAATGCCGCCAACGCCACGCCAGAGATTCATCCGCTTCCTGACGCGCCAGCGCGCACGTTAACCATCTGATTTCGGAGATTCACCATGTCTGAAGCTATTGATTATTTTGCTCATGCTCGCCACGTCGCACCACCACAGGCAGAAAACGCGCGCGGTCTGATCGAGATCCGTAATGTGGCGAAACATTTTGGTCAACATAAAGCGCTGGAGGATATCAATCTGACGTTGGCACCCGGCTCTGTGACGGTGATCCTTGGCCCATCCGGCTCGGGAAAATCCACGCTGTTGCGTACCATTAACCATCTTGAGCGCGTCGACGAAGGGTTTATCCGCATTGACGGTGATTACATCGGCTACCGTCGCAAAGGCAATACGCTCTATGAATTGAAAGAAAAGGATATTTTACGCCAACGCATCAACGTTGGTTATGTGTTCCAAAACTTCAACCTGTTCCCTCACCTTTCCGTGTTAGAGAACATTATTGAAGCTCCGCTGGCGCATAAACTGTATTCGCGTCAGGAGGCTGAAGACGTGGCGTTTACCCTGCTGGAAAGCGTCGGGCTGCGCCATAAAGCGCAGTCCTATCCCCGCCACCTGTCTGGTGGTCAACAGCAGCGCGTCGCCATCGCTCGTGCACTGGCGCTCAAACCGAAAGTGATGCTGTTTGATGAACCGACATCCGCACTCGATCCCGAACTGGTTGGCGAAGTGTTGGACGTCATCAAATCGCTCGCCCGCTCCGGCGTGACGCTGGTCGTCGTCACCCATGAAATCGGCTTTGCGCGCGAAGTCGCCGACCGCGTGGTGTTTATGGTGGATGGCAAAATTGTCGAAAGCGGTGATTCCTGGCAGGTGCTGAATCACCCTCGTCATCCGCGAACGGTCAATTTTTTGAATAAGGTGTTGTAAGCCTAACAAGGGATGACGATTGTCACACCGGTTAAAACCAATCAGGCCCACATCTGTGAGCCTGATTGTATAATGAGATAACGTCTCAATTAACCATATTTTCTGGCGAAATTCTCATCTGAATCGCACAGATAAATAATGAACTCGATAAATGCAATAATACCGGGAATCAGCGTCCAACAAAAAATCAAATATAAAAAACCCAGGCCGGTTTTCCCTAAATAAAATTTATGAGCACCGAATCCCCCTAAGAAAAAGGCAAAAAGTGCAGCAGATATTCTGCTTTTCTCACCTTTACCTGTTGATTGTGTTGCACCACACTGAGGACAAGCTTTTGCTGTGCTGTGAATATCCTTGCCGCAACCACGACAAAACACCATGTCTGCCATAATACTTATATCCCTAATTAATTTCATGCTAATATTAACTGCAACTTGCTTTATATCGTTATCTTTAAGATAGCGAGCAATATATTACGCCGTGTTTTATACACCACTGATTTTCAGTGTTCAAATTAAACCTTCACGCCATAGCCTATTTACGATTAGCACTACGTATCAAATCGCCACCCACCCCGCACGCTCCAGGTCACCCCCCTGCCGACTATCGTTGCGGAAAGCGCAAAACTTTTAGCAATGAACGTCTTTTTATTTATTAGCCTTTGCCGTGTTGAGTGAGAGTGGAATCGTGTGATGCATCAGGTGAAACCGCGCGAGGCCGCGCCTGCTGTAACATGTGCAAGGTGATCTTCCTGACTTCGGCCTTACTGATCGCAATGTGGTCGGTCAGAATGCGCTGCGCCTCTTCGGTATGTTGTTGTAATATCGCCAGTAAAATCTGGGCGTGTTCTTTATAGGTGGCGTCGATGCGATCCTCACGGGTGAAATCGAGACGCCGAATAATGCGGATTTTCTCCGTCAGTTCGCCGTGGATCCGCGCCATTTCGCTATTGCCTGCTGCGATAACTAACCCCCGGTGAAACCCTTCGTCATGGCGGGAGACGATCTTGCCGTCATCCAGACGTGGCTCATCAATCCAGAAGCGCTTCAGATCCGCTAACAGTTCAGTGCAGCGTCCCGGTGGCATTCCGCACAAGCGCCGAATGGCCTCGCGCTCCAGTACAATGCGGAAGTCATACAGCTCCTCGAAATATTCGAAATCAAATGGCCGAACCTGCCAGCCACTGCGGAAATAGACTTCGACATAGCCTTCCCGCTCCAGCCAGAAGAGTGCTTGACGTACCGGCGTCCGGCTGACCGACATCCGCTCAGCAATCTCACTTTCGCTGAAACGATCGCCTGGCATCAGGCGAAAATCGAAAATGTCATTTTTCAGCGTTTGATATACCCGCTCCGCCAGCGCTTCCGGGCGATCCTTACTGCTTTTTTGTGTGCCTGCTCGCATGGTTTTCTCCGTCTCGCCGTTATTACCATCAATGCTCATTAGGCCAACCCCAACCGCTTATTCCAACTATAGCAAGGCATTGCCTGGGCTGGCCGCCCAGCTTCAACCTCATTCCCCACGTTCACCAGCACTTTCCAGATCTTGCCGTTCTAAACATGGGTCGTCTCCTGACGGGCAAGCCAGTGACGCCAGCCGCCAAACTCGGTAATATCCACGGCGTCTCTCAGCGCAGCCGGTTCGCAAATAAAGCCTTTAACCTGTCGTCCGTCGGCTAACGTCAGCGTACCGATGCCCAGCGGTGCCGGAATTTCCGCGACGAATTCACCAAAACGCGCCAGCGGGATATCCCACAGTTCGACGATAATCGCCGCGCCGTCAGTACTTTTCACTAAACCGGGTTTGGCCGGTTGTGTGTTTGCCAGCGCATACAGGCGATAGTTTTCTGCCGTGCGCGTCTCTTCGACCCATACCGCATCACGGCGGGTGAGTTGATGATTAAGCGGCATTCCGGTCAGGTGCGCCCCGACAACGGCGAGGCGAACGTGTAATGCAGAAGGCGGCAAGGTGCCCGCTTCAGCAGGCAACGCTTTTCCCGTTGCCCCCAGCGTGAGTGTCTGCCGTGCCTGCCAGCGCCCACCAAAACTCGCTAATGCCCGGTCGTGCCACGCGGGCGCAATCAGTGTGATCCCCGCGGGCAAGCCATCAGTACGGAAAGGCGCAGGCAGCGCCAGCGCCGCGAGATCGGCCAGATTGGTAAAGTTGGTATAAGTTCCCAGTTGGGAATTGTAACGTACCGGTTCCTGTGCCATCGCTTCACGCGTATGGATTGTTGGCGAGGTCGGCACAACGAGTGCGTCGAACGATGCCAGCGTCTGCTGAATCTGACGCGCCAGTTCGGCACGCAGGTACTCCGCCTTAAACGCCTCCACCGCGCTGAAACGCTCGCCGCCCGCCACAATACCGTATACCACCGGATCCATGTGTTCTGGCTGTTGTAGCATGTCACCCACGGCGGCTGTGCGTTCCGCGACCCAAGGGCCTTGATAAAGCTGATCGGCTAACTGGGTGAAAAGACTGAAATCGATAGGATGCAGCGTTGCGCCCGTGGCTTCCAATTCCGCCAGCGCGTTCTGCCATGCTGCCTGTGCAACCGCATCAGTAAAAAAGGTGGGTTCGCTGGGGATAGCAAAGCGCGGCGTTATTGGCAGCGCAGCGGGCGCACATCCGGGATTGCTCCGCGAGTAGGCGTCCGTCGCATCGTATCCGCCAGCCAGTTCAGCGACGGTAAACGCATCCTCGACGGTCAGCGCAAACACGGAGATCGTGTCGTTCAGGCGACAAGCGGGCACCACACCGCTTGCCGACAGCCACCCTTTCGTCGGCTTCAGGCCAACGATATTGTTAAACCCGGCAGGAACGCGTCCCGACCCTGCGGTGTCAGTGCCTAATGAGAATGCGACCAGCCCACGCGCCAGCACCGATGCTGAACCTGAGCTGGATCCCCCGCTCACGTAGTCTGGGTTAAAGGTATTCGGCACTTCACCAAACGGCGAGCGTGTGCCAACCAGGCCGGTCGCAAATTGATCGAGGTTGGTTTTACCCATCACAATCGCCCCTGCGGCTTTTAATTTGGCAACGGCAGTCGCATCGTGGTCAGCCAGATAGGTGAATGCCGGACATGCCGCGCTCGTCGGCCAGCCTGCCACGTCAATATTGTCTTTGACGGCGAAGGGAATGCCGAACAACGGCAGAGCGTCTGGGTTATCACGATACCGAGACAACAGCGCCGTAATCTGAGCCTGAAGTTGTTCAGGGGTCGCCAGTGTAATCCAGGCTGGATCGTCCGACGACAAGCTGGCGAGCAGCGTACCCAGCGTCTCTTCCACGCTTTCGTCCTGCTGCTGGTAGTGCAGTTTCCATTCCTGAAGCGTGAGTCCCGTCATTTTTGGCATAGTGTGAATCCCATCTGGTATACAAGATTGAATTCACTAAAGCGAAAACTATGCCATATTTTATATTATTGATTTTTATTTATTTTTATAAAGTTTTTCCCCGTGTACGCCCCGAAAAGGAACAACGTCGCACCACCGCGAAGCGCAACTATCTGGCATTAGCGTACTAATAAAACGCGTTCTTACCTTCACTCGCGTGGAAATCAGGCTGGCTAAAGACAACAGCCGCATAACGCGTTAGAATTTTCCCTGTTTTTTAACATTCCACACGTCTTGTAACGTAACTGACTAAAGATAACCATGAAAAGAAAACGTATTCTGATCCCCCTCCTCATTCTGATCCTGTTTGTGCTCTATCTGAATCGCGATGCGTTGAATCCTTTCGCCCCAGACTGTAAAAACTTGCCAGCGAATCAACCTAAACCAGAAGAATGTAAAAAACCGGTAAAAGAGGTCGCTCCCGGTTTCGAAATCTAAGCCGGCACCTTAGTGCGGGAAAGCCCGATGGGCGCAGTCTACGAGGAAATAAGCGATCAGTGGCGTAAAATGCGATGCGGTCGTTTATTCATTTTATAAGAACGCTGATTTCCTAAAATATCATCGAATGTATGGCGGATATCATGCAGAAAACCGACTGACTGTTGTTCACGTTTATGTCGTTAACATTCAAGAGATACATCCCTCAATCTGATAACAACATCCTCCGTTGTGCTTACCCTTTTCTCTTACAATAATCAAACTAAATAATTACAGAAAATTTCAAAGAGAAACCAAATGTGTGATCCATATAAATGAAACAGCGTTTCTTTTTCACCATAATGCCACCTAGCCTAATTATCAAGTCTACCGATTAATTAGCGTAGCCAGTAAAGGGATGGCGTTATCGACATTCATGTATCAACAGACTCCGTGACGATGCATGAACGGTTCATAAACTACGCGGGATATAAGGAGCCATGAATGCGTTGATTGAATCTGATTTACCAGGGAGAACAACCTGTATTGACATTATTAATGGCGTCATCATCATTCCTGGTGATGTTATTCTTACGCCCCAAAAAATGATACCTACTGTCTGGTTTTAAAGATAGAGGCTGTGCTCGCCAATAATATTATTTATTCATCAAAAAAAGAGAAAGCATAGAATGAAAATATCTACATGTACCCTACTCATTGTTTGTGCCGGACTCACCCCGTTCCTTACGCAAGCAGCAACTGATGGAAAAACAACTTTTCAATATGAACATAACTGGAAGACTGAAGATCGTCTCCATGCAGACTCCATTAAACTCATCCATAAAAAAACAGATGGTTGGTCATACGAAGTCAAGTTCAGTACTTCTGCGGGTGGGAACAAAAACTATGACGTCGCCTATGATGATATGCAAGGTGGCTCTGGCGGCATCGTGATCGGTAAGGATTTCAAGCTAAGCCCGGCGGCAACGTTAACGCCCAGCATGGAGTTTTCTATCGGTAATTCAAGCGTTTCTTATCAACCTGGGCTGAAGTATAACTATCGGATCAACGGTGACTGGTCCGTCTATGGTCGTTACCGCTATGAGTATAAAAAACCTACGCGTAGCTCGCGTTATTCAACCATTACCACCTCGGATAAATATGGTCATGCTGGCGAATCTTATTTGTCATCCTCCGATACAGGACGCCATCGTTTAGATACCGGGTTTACGTATTCAGGATTTGAAAATATTAGCCTGAGTTATGTTTTTAACTACTATATCGGTGATAACACCACGAAATCGTATAAATATAGTAAAGGTGTGTTTACAGAAAAAGAATACGCCGTCTATGATAACGGTAAAACAGACTATGAGCACCAATTCAAAGTACAATATAAATTCAATAAACAGCTAACACCTTATATTGAGTATGATGACATTAATGAATCAAAAACATCATCAGCCCGTCAAGGTAAAATCAAAGTCGGTTTCAACTACGCTTTCTAAAAAGCACTGGTTTTTATAAAGGAAATGTACCGTATTTGTATGGCGTTGGTGAAAATAAATTTATGAATAAATTTTGTCTATCAGCGCACAGTTTTCACAATTAACGATCAATATTAATGGTGCCCATAATGAAAAAACGCTACCTTGTGGCCGGTATTCTCTTTGCCCAGATTTATGCTATTTCTGCGTCAGCCTCTGATACCAAACTCAGCTACGAACATAGCTGGGGAACGATGAACCGCTATCACGGTGATGAAATCGGGCTGCGGCATTTTATGGATAATGGCCTGTATGTTGGTGTTGAGTTGAATTTTTATAATAAGAATAAAGATCTGACCATCGATGATGTCGTTTCGAATTCTTATGCTTTTTATACTGGTTACGCCTATCGCCTAACCCCTGAGTTAACATTGACGCCGAATCTGGAAGCGCGCTTCTATTCCGGCGGCACCAGTGGCGAAGGCACCGTGGGTGATATTGGTGCCAGTCAGACTTCCGGCGCACGTTATACGCCCGGTTTAAAACTGACCTGGGCCGTCACTGATAAGACGGATCTCCATGCCCAATACCGCTATGACCTCAGAAAAATCACCCGCAGCAAACGTAGCAGTACGGATGATGATACCCATCGTCACCGCTATGAAGCGGGTGTGGCCTATAAAGGCTTTGATAATTTCACACTGGCGTACACCGCTTACTACTACCAGGCGGATTACGTGCTGCAAAACAACAAAAAACACGATTATCAGCAGGATTTCGACGTCTCTTATACCATCAACGACAACTGGACAGCGCATGTTGGCGTGGAAGATGTCGCCAGCGGGCGCGATGTGAAATCACGCGAAGGGAAAGGAAAAGTCGGTTTCACCTATACCTTCTAACCCTTGCTTCATCCATCCCCTTTTCAGGGACTCTGTTCAGAGTCCCTTTGTTACTGTGATAAGGTAGAGAAAATGAAAAAATTTGCGCTGTCGCTCCTTGCCGGACTGGTTGCTTTACAGGCGAGTGCCGCCACGCCAGACCGCCTCACCATCGTTAATCAATATGTTGATAATGTGCTGACGAAAGCTGGCGACCAATATCATGGTCAGTCGCCGACGCCCTTGCTTGCCGACGGGATAGACCCACGGACGGGCAAGCAAATGGAGTGGATCTTTCCTGATGGTCGCCTCGCCGTGCTATCCAATTTCTCCGCCCAGCAAAATCTGATGCGCGTGCTGGTTGGGCTCAGTAATCTGAGTGGTAATCCCAGCTATAAGCAGCGTGCAGAAGCTATCGTAAAATACCACTTCCAGCATTATCAGGATGAAAGCGGCCTGCTGATTTGGGGTGGGCACCGTTTTATCGATTTGAAGACGCTACAACCAGAAGGCCCAAGCGAAAAAGAGATGGTGCATGAGCTAAAAAATGCCTATCCCTACTACGATCTGATGTTTAGCGTCGATAAAGAGGCGACAGCCCGCTTTATTCGCGGTTTCTGGAATGCGCACGTTTATGATTGGAAGATTCTGGAAACCAGTCGGCACGGACAATATGGGCAAAAGATAGGCGCGCTCTGGCAAAGCCCATTCGAGCAACAGCCGCCCTTCTTTGCCACCAAAGGTCTGAGCTTCCTGAATGCGGGGAACGATCTGATCTATTCCGCGTCACTTCTGTACAAATACAACAAGGAAGACGGTGCGTTGGTATGGGCAAAACGCCTGGCGCAACAATATGTTCTGCCACGGGATAAAACCACCGGGCTGGGCGTATACCAATTCACGCAGGCATTAAAACGTGCAGAAACCACGGATGATACGGATACAAACTCAAAATACGGCGATCGCGCCCAGCGTCAGTTTGGCCCCGAGTTCGGCCCAACCGCGTTGGAAGGCAATATGATGCTGAAAGGACGCACCAGTACGATCTATTCCGAAAATGCGCTCATGCAACTTCAATTGGGTAAAGACTTAGGCGCGGAAGGTAAGGAACTGCTGACGTGGACCACCGATGGCCTAAAAGCCTTTGCCAAATATGGCTATAACGAATCGGATAACACATTCCGTCCAATGCTGGCTAACGGCAAAGATCTCTCCAACTACGTTCTACCGCGTGACGGCTACTACGGTAAAAAAGGGACGGTGCTCAAACCTTATCCGGCGGATAATTCATTCCTGCTCTCGTATGCTCGTGCCTATACCGTGTTGCCGGATGCTGAGCTTTGGCGTGTCGCTCGCGGCATCGCTCGCGCACAGGGGCTGGGGGAGTTAGGTTCTGCGCCGGGTAAAGACGTCAACGTGGATCTCGCCACCAAGAACGACGATCCATATGCCTTGTTTGCGCTGCTGGATCTGTACCAGGCGAGTAAAGTGAAAGAGTATCTGTCGCTGGCGGAAAAAGTCGGCGATAACATCATTAGCACGCGCTATAAGAACGGCTTCTTTATGACCGAGCCAAACAGACAATACGCAGATATCGACAGCATCGAACCTTATGCTTTGCTAGCGTTGGAAGCGGCGGTGCGCAATAAGCCAGAATCCGTTGCACCGTTCCTGAATGGTGCCGGCTTCACCGAAGGCGGTTACCGCATGGAAGATGGTTCCACTCGCGTGTCTACACGGGATAATGAGATCTTCCTACTGAACGTTGGCGAGACATTGAAACCCAACAATAAGAAGTAAGCGTTACTCCTCAGCAAGCCAATGGCAGTGAGTTGCCATTGGCTTAATGCAATAATCTCAACGGTTAGTTAACCAGAGGCTCCGCCGGATGTAAACCAAGCCATCCCGGTGTCGGTGCCCCTTTCGCTTCACCCACATACAGACTCATCTGCGCGCGGAAGCGTTCGACCGCAGCACGATCGTACATGAAGTCAGCAAAAGCCTGTGGACGGGTATTGCGATATTCCCAGATAGGCTTATAACCCGCTGGCGGCTCGACATCGGTACGCACCGACCACATACGTGAGACCTGAGTCTGCGTTTGCGGATCCAATAGCCAGCTTAAATACAGCTTGGCGCTTTCCGGGTGTTTAGCCTGTTTGAAGATGGCTGCACGCTGTGCCCAGGACACGAAAGGATCGGACGTTGGTAAAACAAAACGGGTCACCGAATCTGCCGCCGGAACGAGCGCACCGGAACTGGTAAAGGTCGCGCTATATTTTCCCGCCGCAATTTCAGCACCGGGTACGTTAGTGCCACGCACGTAGACGGGATCCTGCTCCTGCAATTTTTTAACAAAATCCCAGCCGTATTTATCTACAACCAGTTTGTACCAGAACAGCACCGCATCGTCGTCGTTAGGATAGGCCAGAATCAAATGGCCTCTCAGATTCGGATTAAGGTAGTCATTGGCTTCACGCGGCCAGGATTTTTCATCCAAAAGCTGGGTGTTAACCAGATTGCTGAATGCGATGACGTAAGCTCCAGTCCAGGCACCATCTGCATCACGAAACTCTGGATAAACTTTATCCCAGCCCCGTGGTTTGTAATTCAGCAACACGCCTTCCTTCTTCCAGCGCGGAAAATTCTGCACCGTTTGCAGTTGCACCACGTCAGGAATCAACGTATCCGTCGCCAGTTGATTATCGATACGCGCATCATGGTATTTGCTGTAATCGACAATCACGTTCAGTTTAATGCCGGGAAAACGCGTCTCAAATGCCCGCTTGAAGCCAGCCTGCTGTGACTGCACATCACCACCGGCATAAACTGTCACCGTGCCGCCTTCTCTCAACGCGCTCTTATAGATTTGATCCAGCGAACGCGTCTCAAGCTCAACGGCTGCCTGACTTTGCCCGACGCTGAGACCAGCCATCATAGCCAGCATCAGCACTGTTTTCTTCAGGTACTTCCCAGTGAATTGCATTGTGATTTCCTTCACTTAATGAATAAAAACCCGTACCGACAAACGACAGATATCAGCCGCTGAAACGGCAACGGTGTGACCAGCGGATCGCGAATAAGCGATGCGCAGGATTGGAGCGACGATAAAACAAAACCAGAATAGAAACGTATATACCCATCATTTCATTATGGGCTTCATGTTGAGTTTACAGTAGCAAATAAAAATACATACGAAGAAAAAACGAACAATATAGTTAAAAATACTGAATAAATAAAATGAGATTACGCTTTTCCATAAGGATATGGTTAATACAAGAGGTGGAAAGGATTGAATTATTTACCGATAACAATAATTAAAAACTGAATAATATCACTAGTAATCATAGTAACTAAAGGTATTCGGATTGCTGCCCTGCTTCTCCCATCTCAGTCGTTGAAAATAGAAAAGTAGAATCTTGACAATAATTACCGTGCAATTAAAAATGAACACTTATGCGATCACCGAATGCAACAATACATCAGTGTTAATATTCGCATAATGACAATCAGGGTTGGGATAAATGATCCTTTTCAAGAGCCACAACGGCATTACACCGTCGGTTACGCCCCAACGGCGGTAAAAACCGCCCAGCCCGCAGCTTAAGCTCAGCGGCAAGTGGCTGGAAGACCTCGGTTTTAATACCGGACAGCCCGTTATCGTCACCGTTGAGCGCGGTAAACTGGTCATTGAGACCGAGCTACGGTTCTGACCGGTAAAGGTAAAAAATATCCTCCGGCATAGCCGGAGGTTTTTCATATGCGCCTATAAGGCTCTGTTACCTGCCGCGCCCTAACAGGCGCATCGCGATCTGACACTTGCATCTATGGATTACTTACGGCCCGTAAACGGGCTGCCCGGATAAGGGATCGAGAGTTGTCCTCCCATTTTATCCTCTTCCAGTTGGTGCTTTATGTATTCTTGTATCTTCACCGTGTTTTTCCCTACCGTATCAACGTAATACCCTCGGCACCAAAACTCCCTGTTACGGTATTTGAACTTCAAATCGCCAAACTGCTCATAAAGCATCAGGCTGCTCTTTCCCTTCAGGTACCCCATAAATCCCGAAACACTCATCTTGGGTGGGATTTCCAGAAGCATATGGATGTGATCCACACAGCATTCCGCTTCCAGAATATTCACGTTTTTCCATTCGCACAGCTTTCTTAAAATGCTGCCAATCGCTTTGCGTTTTTCCCCGTAGAACACCTGCCTTCGGTACTTCGGTGCAAAAACTATGTGATATTTACAGTTCCATCGGGTGTGCGCTAAGCTCTTTTCGTCCCTCATTGGGACCCCCTTTTGATTTCTTGTTGAACGTTTGCAGTTGCCAGACCGCAAACTGTTTTAACAAATCAAAAGGGGTTTTTGTAACTGGCTCAAAGCTGAAAGCTTTACTGAACCCCCAGCCTAGCTGGGGGTTTTCTGGGCACAAAAATCCCGGCCTTTTTAGGGGCCGGGTTCTCTTTAATCATTTAGTAGTTCCTGATTTTCTTTTTTCAGCCATTCTTGATGATGCTTAATGACTAATTTATATTGTTCATCAGTATAATATTCTGTAGGTGATATGTTATTTCCAACACCTTGTATTATATTTGGCGTTTCTGCATCCTCTCCCCATAATCGCCAAAACTCATTCAGTTTTAGAAGACCATATACACAGTCATCAGGCAATTCCTGCATCGTTAGACATAGTGCAAGGTATCTCCATTTCCTGCTGGATAACTTGAGATCTATATTTTCTTCATCACATATAAATCTTAAATAACCCATCACCTCATCAGTAATATCAGAACAAAAAGCCACTTCAGATATTGCTGTCAATAAAACATCTTTAACACCATCAGGTTTTGCAAGTTCATTACATGCAAAACTACTAATTTCTGAAGCAGATAGCTTGCCTGATGCTATCCCGCAAGCACCAAGGAAAATCATCCCCCAATCGACCAGCTTCATCTGGTTGGCCATTAAAAATAGTTTATCTGTCATGGTTTTGACGGTACTCCATTAACTGTGCCACCGGAAACAAACATTCGGTGACTAACTCCACCTAATTTGGGATCTAGGATCCACTCAAATCGTCCTGGCACACCATTTAAGCTACCTTCTAACTGATAGAGAGTTGCACCGTTATTCAACGGCGTTTTAACGGCTGAGTCTGCATAATTATCTACAATATCGCTAAAACCATGTGACTTAGGAACAGAAGGAAATTCCTGAGTAGCCGTTGGTTTAATTTTATCTGGATAAATAGAGATCTCTTTTCCATCAATATCCGTAACAACTTTATTAGGCAGTTGGTCTACTTTATTTCCACTACCGCTACCTTTTTCGCCAACTCCCACTCTTGGGTTATCTAAAATATCATTTTTAATAATATTTCCGCTAACTGATTCGACTTTTCCTATATCAGCGGCAACAACCGGCACTTTCTTACCCGGTAACATAATTCCGGCAAGCATTCCACCCGTCGCTTCCAGCGCAGCCTGATTTCCCTCTGATGCTTGCTTGATCGTATCGGCCACTGCTGACCAGGTTTCGCTCTTCATCAGAGCTTTCACTGAGTCTGCTACCGCCTGATTCTTCCCTGAGAGATCATTCAACGCCGTACTACAATAGCCGTCACCCGCTGCGCAAGAGGCCAACGCCATTGCCGCATCGGCAACATAATCTGTTCCACCTAATGCAGCATCGCCAGTATCCGCAACAGCATTGATAATACTGTTCGCAATCGAAGAGGTCGCGCCGTCGCCCAGCTTGTCACGTACCTGCTGTTTCCACCATTCCGCGCTTTCTTTTACTGACTGACGGGCCTTATCTCCACTCAGTGAGTTATTCTCAACTGCATTACGCCCAGACTGTGCGCCGCTGGTCGCTGATGCCGTGCTGTTGCTCGCCAGACCGGACAGCAGCCCGGAGGCTAGCGTCGAGAGGGCGCTCACCGACTGCTTTTCTTCTTCCGTCAGGTCGTTTACCGTCTTGCCGGGGTATTGATCGGCCATGATAGCCCGGGCGATCAGTTCACCGCTGGAGGCACCTACCGCTCCCGCCGCCGCATCCTGACCCGACAGTTGAGCAACCACCGCACCCACCACCGCGTGCGCCATCGCGTTAGCCGCAATATCCGACGCCGTGATTTTGCTTTCGTCCTTCGGTAGCGTAACGTCTTTCACCAGTTGCGCCAGATACGGCGCTGCGCCGCTGGCTATCGCTTTCTGGATATCCCCGCCCGCCAGAGCCTGAATCGCCGCCGTCGCCGCCTGTGCCGCTCGCTGGAAGTCACTGCCCGTGCCGTATTTCTGCATTTCGGCCTTGTAGGTCGGTGATGCCGTCAGCGCCTTTTTATACGCCTCCCACATCTCGACCGAATCACCCTCTTTCGGACGCTTGACGTTGGCATCGCCCCTCGCCTCTGCCGCTTTCTGCGCTTTCAGCTCGCCTTCCGTGCGCACGATATCCATCACCTGCGCGCCAATTTCACCAATCAGCTGCGCCTGTTTCAGGCGTTTTTGCTCTTTCTCTTTGTTAAAGATCGGGCTGAGCGCGTTATTCGCGTGTTCAACGTCACGGCTCAGCGTGGTGATATCCTGCACCTGTTTCGCCGTATCCCGCAACAACAACGTGCCGTCGCTCACCGCCGCATAGGTGGTGCTGGATGCATTCCCGCTGTTACCCAGCGACATCAGCGCTGACGGCACCGTCATCGCCAGTGTCGAGAGCAGGCTGCCGCTCATCGATGGACTGGAGCTAAGGCCGATGCCACTGTGCTCCGCCTTGAATTCTGCTTTGTTGTTGAGCCCGCTCCAGCCCAGCGTGCCCGTTTCCAGCCGATTTTTCTCGGCGCTGGCGGTGGAGCCAATTACCGCGGCGTCAAGCTGGGTGTGCTCACCGATTTTTATACCAAATCCGTCTTTACCCGCAAAGAGCCCCGTCTGCTGTTGCACGCTGTCATAGTTGCTGTGCACCTTGTCCTTACTAGCACTAAGATAACCACTGCCGCTCATCGATCCCCAGGTAAAGCTCCCCCCGGCAGCCAAGCTGGTCTGTTTGGAATCATAACGCTCGCTGTCCTGCTGACTTTGCAGCAGCAAATTACGCCCGGCTTCGACATCAATGCGCTCGCCGTTCACCTGCGCGCCAATCAGTCGTGTGTCACGTTCACTTTTCAGCGTGACGTGGTTGCCCGCATCCACCATGGTTTCTGACCAACTGTTGCCCGTCCCAGTTTCTCGCCCTTTCGCCGCATTGACGTTGGCGAAAATGCTGAGACCCGCACTGCCGTTGCTCACACCCAGGCTGACGCCGATATTCCCGCCGCTACTGCTATTTTTACCGCTAATCTCCTCGCTGTTGCGGGCCGAGAGCAGATGGATATCCTGCGCCGAGTTCATCAGTACATCGCCGCCCGCCTTAAGCTGGCTGCCCGCAACCGTGATATCCCCCGTACGTGATTCGATACCGATATCCCCGGCTGCATTCAGCGTCGAGCCAAAGCTCTGTTTTTGCTCGCTGGTCTGGCTGGAACGTGAGTTCTGCGCCCCAAGCGAAATACTGACGCCAACAAAAGCCCCTTGCCCATTGTTGTTCAACTCGGACTGGCTGCCCTGATAGGCCTGATACCCGGCCAGCCCGGCCTTCATGCCCTGGAGCAGCGCCAGCCGACCATCGCTTTCGCTTTTCGCTGCCTGAATGCTTTGCACCGCACTGTTGAGCGCCGATCCCACCACACCGGACAGCGCCACGGTCAGTCCCGCGCTTTTCTGCTCAAACTCCTGCTGCTGTTTGCGTGTGTCATAGCCTGGATCAATGGTGACATTATTGCCTTGCAACAGAATGTCTTTCCCAGCCACCATATCGGTGCCGCTGATGGTGACATCATTCCCGGCCTTCACCGTCACCGAGTCGGTCGTGCTGCCAAGGGTGCTGATGCTCTGACTTTGTGTCGCCGCCTGGTCGCGCAGTTTCTGGCTGGTCGAGGTTGAACCAATGGTAAAACCAATGCCGCCGCCGCTGAACAGGCCGCTTTTTTTCTTACTGTGCTCTTCATAGTTCTGGTAGTTCTCTACGCTGGCAGCGGTGTTAACGTCATTGTTCGCCAACAGCGTGACCTGTTTGTCACCGACCACTGAAGAACCTTGCAGGTTGATATCCTGATTGGCCGCCATCGTGACACTGTCACCAGACAGCAAACTGCCTTTCTCATCGGTTTGCAACGTTTCCCGCAGGGTATGCGTCACCGTCTTCGAAAACCGCTTCTTCTTGACCGTGGTTTCTTCAAAGAAGGTGTGCTCCGTTTCCGTCGCTGACAGCAGGTTGATGTCGTTGCCCGCCTGCGCCGTCACAGCGCCGCTCGCCACGCCCTGTGCTGCTTGCAAATTGATGTTATTGCCAGCCTGCAAGTTCAGCCCTTTGCCCGCCGTTAACTCGGTGCTTTGCTGGGTGATTTTTTGCTGCCAGTCGGCATGACGGTTCCACCAGTTGCCGCTGTAGGTCTCTTCCGTTTCAGACAGCAGATTGAGATCGCGTCCGGCAGCCAGCGTCGCATTGCCTTTGGCGTTCACGCTGGCTGCTTCGGACAACACATCTCGCCCTGCGACCAGATTTAGATCCCCCCCGCTCAGGAGTTGGCTGTTTGCCACGTCCTGCGTACGACGCTGCACTGTGCTGCCACCCCGATAGAGTGTCTCTTTCAGCGTATCCTGTGCGGTCAGGCGAATGTCATTACCCGCCGCCAGCGTCAGCGCTGTGCCACCGGAAAGCGCACTGGCATCCAGCCGAATATCCTGACCCGCCACCGCCTTCAGCGCCCCGCCGGCATTGATGCTGCTGCCTGCCACCGAGGTATTCAGCGCGGTATTACTGCTGCGCCAGCCGATATCGACACGGTTATTGGTCAGCGTCAGCGCCTCCATCGCCACGTTGCCTTTGGCGTTCAGCGCCATGTCCTGCCCGGCATTGAGCGTGGCCGCTACGTTGCGGATATCCTTGCCCGCGCTGAGCGTCAGGCTGTTGCCCGCGACGATCTCGGCGGTTTTACCCAATTCAGTGAAGACCAATGACCCGGTGCCGCTGCGTGAAGATGTCGGTTGTGCGGTCTGGAACGTGCGGTTTTCGGTGCGGTTAATGATATCGCCGTTGATACTGGCGAGTTGCAGCGTGTTGCCTTCAATCCGGCTGCCGCTGTTGGTAATGTTGTTGAGCGCCACCAAATTCAGGCCGCCGTCTGATTTAATCAGGCCGCCTTCCTGGTTATCAATCTTGTTACCGCTGGCTATCGCCAGAACGTCAACGGCCTTGAGCGTGCCGCTGTTAGTGACGCTGCCGCCCGCGTTTAACTCGACCTTGTTCGCGACAATCGCGCTGCCCTGTAGATTGCTGTTATCCGTCTGCGCCAGATACAGCTTCGGTGCCAACACGGTTTGCCCGTTGACTTCGATATTTTCCCACCAGACGATACTCTGACTGAGGTTCGCAACCTGATCCGCTGTCAGACTGACGCCCAGTTGCAGGTTCATGCCTTTCTGCGCCGCCGCCGCGTTATCCAGCAGCTTCTGCATTTGCTCCAGATCGGATCCAGTGCCATTCAGGTGACGCTGCCCGCTCTGCTTCAGCACCGCCTGACTGATGTAGCGGGTATCAAATTCCGCATCACCGAGGAAGCGGTAGTCGTGATCCGCATCTAAACCCAGTTTGTCCAGCAGATAGGACGACCCCAACACCCGGTCGGCCTGCGTCCACTGCGAACGGGTTTCAACCGACACTACCGTGGACGGCTGCTGCCCCAGCAGCGTCTGTAAATCACTGAATAGCGCGTTATCCACCTGCCCCAATTGTTCCAGTTTCGGGTTGGTGTGGATCAGGTAGCGGCTGTCGGCAGCCGGATCGACGACCAGCAGCCCGTTATTGCCGGTCGGCAGCGGGTAATCGGCAAGTGGGTTGGTGCTCAGGGTTTGCAGACTATTGCCAATGGCGCTCAGCAGGTCTGCGGCAGACGTGCTTCCCACCGGTATCGTGTCTGCGCTCACCGTTTGTTTCGGTGCGTCAACCGCCGCCATGCCCGGTTTTGCCAACATGGCAGGTGACTCCACTGTGTCTGCTATCGTGACACCCGCTGCGGTGTGGTTTACGTTAACTGGCGTCAGACTCTTGCTGCCGTCAGGCCGTTGACCTGTCGACGTCAGTGTGACCGTATCGGGATTGCTGACGTGACCGGAAGTAGAAGGCGGTAACACCACCGTATCGCCGGGGTTCAGCGTCAGTGGTCCAGCGGTATTGGGTGTTGTTATCACCGCGTTGATATTTTCCGCCTGCGCACTGGTTTGGAGTGCGGCGCCAGTCTGCTGCGTCAGTGTTACCGTTTTGCCCGCTGCGCTAACGCCGACGGCATTATCGACGAGCGTCGCCTGTGCACTGCCTGCTTTGGTGACGTCTACTGTGCCTGCATTAAACGACGAATCCTGACTGGTCAACTGGCGCGTGGTCTGCTTCTGCAACGGTGACAGCGTAGTGATAGCATCCAGCACCGGTTTGGTGGACGCAGGCACAAACCCGCCGCTGCCCGGTTGCAGCGTGGTATTGCTGAGGTCTTGTTTAACGTCGGCGGTAATAGTGCCGCCCGCCTGAATTAACGCGTTATAGCTTTCACCAACGGTTTTTTCGTAGGTTGGAGTGCCTGATAGGATATAACGCATAAAACGCGACTTGTTTGCATTATTATAATCTCTATTTGTAATAATATAATTAGAATAAACTAATACTCCATTAGAATAATATTCGTTTGGTCTGAATTTTAGACTTCCTGTGCCGTCTATATTGTAGGTCAAATATTCAGTTATCAATCCAGATTGGTAAGATTGATTTGTTAACGAACCTCCGATTAGCGATAAATTTTTCATGGCAAAAATCAGCGAAGCTTGATTATTAATCTCATTAGTATTTATAAAAAAATTATGACCTGAGTGGATACTGCCTTCTTTACCTGCTGTAACCACTTTAATAGAGCGGTTTGTGATCGCCACTTTCTGAATATAAGCATGTTCAAATGGAACATACTGAGCTGACATTCTACGTATAGTCCGGGAATTCTTCTCACCTATATCAGATTCAGAAGAGAATACAGCGATTCCATAATCCTCCGCCTTAAACCACTCAATAGGAATATTCGCCGTCGTTTTCCCAGCCCAATCAGGTACAGACTCCGCAGTAGATTCACTCTCCGTCACCACCAACCCTTCACGCTGATTGGTCAGCGTGCCGGTATTAATGGTGATATCGCCGGACTGGGTTTCGATGGTGCCGGAACTGTTTAATAACGCGGTGCTGGCATTACCCTGCGCATCACGCTGCACCCACAGATTGTTGCCCGCCAGAATGGTGCCGAACACGTTGGTCAAGGAATCTGACAGCAGGTGCATATTGCCGCCTGCATAGAGCATGCTGCTGTTATGCAAGACGCTCCCCGCCTGAACCAGCAGGTCACTCGTGGTGCCAATCAGCCCTTTGTTATTCAGCGTGTTATCGCTCACCAGTGCCAGATTACCGCCTGCCTGAATGCTACCGGCCTCCAGTTGTACGATGTCTTTTGCACTGATTCTCGACTCCCCGCCGCCGGCCAGAATGCGGCCCTGATTGGCCAGTGTGCCCGTGCTGGTCAATTGGACGGATTTACCCTGTAACGTGCCGTGCTGATCGAGGTCGCCCGCCACGTTCAACGCCAGTTGCTGCCCTGCGGCCATGGTTTGCGTGAAGGTCAGCGGCCCGGTGAGTTCGGCGGTCAGGTTGCCCAGCGCCACCAGTTGCCCGTCCTGCTGGAGGTCATGGGTTTTCAGGCGCAGATCCTGCGCGCTGTAGAGCTTCGCACCCTGACGGTTAATCAGGCGCTGGGTCTGCAACGCCAGTTGCGTCAGACCCAGCAGCGTGCCGTGGTTGTCCAGTTCGTCTACGGTGATATCCAGTTCACCCGCCTGCACCAGTCCGTGGTTTACCCACTGAGGGATATGCAGCGTCAGTTTGTCTTGCGCCATCAGGTTGCCCTGCTGGGTAAACTGCGCGGTGTTGACGGCCAACCCGCGCCCTTGCAACCAGCCGAGGTTCTCCACCGCCGCCGCCTTGAGCGTAGTAGTGCCGTCGGACAACAGTTGTCCCGCCTGCTGGTTGATAATCTTGTCTTTTCCATCCAATTGCAGCGCGGCCGTGCCTTGTACCGTGCCGTCATTGGTTAACGTATTACCCGTCAGCGTAGTGTTCGCGGCTTTGATCTCGCCCTGATTGTCCAGTGTTGCTGCCTGCACGCTCAGCGTACCGTCGCTGCTCAGGCGTGACTGTTGGGCATTAGTGAAGTGACCGCTGACGGTGGCATCAAGCGCCGTGTCGCCATGCAATCTGCCGTGATTATCGAGCGTCTGCGCGCCCAGCGTCAGCGTGTTACCCTGCACCAGTCCACGGCTAGTGAGGTTGTTGGCCGTCAGGCTCAGGTCACCGCCGCTGACCGTCTGGCTGCCTTGTGCGCCCTGATAGGCGCCCGTCAAGTGCAGCGTAGCGCGCTGCACGCCCAGCATATTGCCCTGCTGTGTCAGGTCGCGGGCGGTCAGGCGCAGGTCGCCCGATTGCCACAGCCCCTGATTGAACAGGGTACGGGTCGTCAGTTCACCCATGCCACCGCTGAGTAACCGCCCCGTCGCCAGATTATCAACGCGATCGGTGAGACTCAGCGTAAATCCGCCGACACCCGTTAGCGTGCCGCCGTTCTCCAGCATTGTGCCCGTCAGCGTCACCGCGCCCTGCGAGAACAGTTCGCCCTGATTTTTCAGCGTGTTGCCGTTGAGCGACAGGCCGTTTAGTCCAGCGACAGTGCCACGGTTGTCGAACGTGTCACCGTTCAGCGTCAGTGTCTCCGCCTGCCATAAACCGGCGTTATCGGTCTGTTTCGTGTTAAGTGTCGCGATGCCGTTACTGAGCAACTGGCTGCCTTTCCCGCCGACATAGCGCAGTACGTCCAGCAGGCGCAGCGCGTCAGTGCCCTGAATTCGGCCTTGATTATTAACCTCACGCGCGCGCAGTTGCAGGTCGGCGACTTGCAATGCCCCGGCATTACTCAGTATGCCGCTGTCGACGCGGCCTGCGCCATTGGCCAGCAGTTCCGCTCCCGCACGGTTAATTAGCTCATCCCGATTAATCACCGTCAGGCTGTTGCTGCCCAGCACACGCCCGCCGTTATCCAGTGTGCCAGTGGTCAGGTTCAGCGTTCCGGCTGCGATTTCACCGCGTTGCGTCAGGCGGGCGGCGTTGATAATGGCCTCACCGTCGCTCAGCAGGCGGGACGATTCACTCCCCTGATAGGTATCCAGTACACCAAGACGCAGCCCGTCCTGACCGAGCAGCGTGCCGCCGTTAATCAGGTCGTTCGCCGTCAGCGCGAGCCTGTTGCCTTGCCAGAACCCATCGTTCGTGACCGTGCCCGCCTGTGCAGATAACACACCGTTGGTCAGCACCTGACCAGTGCTCCCGACGGTCAGCCCTTCATCTAACATCAGCGTGATGCCACGCTCACCGATGATCGTTCCGGCGTTGGTGAACGCGTCGCCGTTCAGCGTCAGCGCCCGGCTTTCCCACTGCCCGCCGTTGTGTAGCCGATTACCGCGCAATGTCAGGGTGTCGGCGGTATGCAACAGCCCCGCGCCCTGATAGTCGCCGTAAAGCGACAGCGCTCCGTCGGCGATAACGTCACCGGCATTGTTTATCGCGCTCTCTACCGTCATTTTGCCTACGCCGGAGAGCGTGCCTTGATTGTCGAACTGGCTGGCATTCAGTTGCGTATCGCCACCGGAGAGCAGCGAACCCTGATTGGTTAACCGACTGGTCGGGTTGGTGCGATCCAGCGCGATGACAAGACCGCGATCGCCCTGAATGCGACTGCGGTTGGTTAGCTGCTGCGCAACCAGCGTCAGGTTCTTCGCCTGCCATTCTCCATCGTTTATGGCATCAGTAGCGCGTAATACCGCAAGTCCCTGCGATAGCAGCTTACCGCCTTGCTGGTTGTTCAATGTGTTAAGTGTCGTCAGCGATAATGTATTGAGACCAAAAATCTGCCCACGATTGGTCAGGCCAGTCGCCAGCAGCGTGATGTTGCCCGCCTGCCACTGCCCGTTATTGTCAACTTGCCCCGCCGTTAGCGTGCTGGAACCCTGGCCCAGCCAGGCACCCTGATTGCGCGCCGTGTCTGTAATCGCCAGCGTCAGCGCATCTACGCCCAGCAGCGTGCCTCGGTTATCCAACGTCCCGGCCTGCACCGTCAGCGCCTGCGCTTCCAGCGTTCCCTGCTGGTCAAGGTGTTTCGCCACCACGCCCAGCGTGGTGCTACCGCTGATGAGTCCACGGTTATCCAATGTGTTGCGCACATCCAGCTTCAGATCTGCGGAACTCCGTACCTGCCCGTGGTTCAGCACATCCTTTGCGCTGACGTCGATATGCTGGCTGGTGATATCACCGGTATTGGTCAATGCGCCACTGAGCGTCAGTTGCAGGTCACGCGTGCCGTTGAGTTGCCCGTCATTGGTCACGTCGCTGGCCGTAATGGCGAGCGCCTGACTGTTCACTGCTCCCTGATTATCAAAATGACTGTCGAGTTCCAGCGTCAGCTCATTCACCCCCGTCAGGATGCCGTGGTTGAATATGTCATTGGCTTTGAGCGCCAGCGCATTACTGCTGATGTCACGCACGTTATTCAACGTCCCGTTCAGCCCCAGAAACAGGCTGTCAACCCCCGTGATATCGCCGCTGTTGATCAGGTTGTTTGCGCTTAGCGTTAAGGTCGTCCCGTACAGTGAACCGGCGTTACTCAGGCTATCCCCGACAGTCAGTTCAAGGTGGTCGAGACCGTTGATTTTCCCGTTGTTGACCAGCGTGCCGACCTGCGCGGTCAGTTGGTGACTGTTCAGCGAGCCTTGATTGGTTAAGATCTCACCCAGCGTCAGGTGCAACCCGGCAACGCCCGTGATGGTGCCCGCGTTGGTCAGTGCTTGGGCGGTGATATCAGCGTTATCGCTCCACAGCGTGCCCTGATTGTGTAATTCGCCGTTTGCCAGTGTCGCCTTCAGCGACGTATCGCCCTGAATATGACCGGTATTGGTGAGCGTGTCTGCCTCCAGCATCAGGCTATCGGTCTGCCATTCCCCTTCGTTAACGGCGTCGGCAGCCTTCAGCACCGCCATGCCTTGGGTGAGCAACTGGCCAGTGTTAGCATTGGTCAGGCGGTGAGTCGCCGTCAGCGACAGAGCCGACAACCCCAGCAGTTGTCCGGTGTTTTCCACCTCGTCGGCGGTCACTGTCAGTGTGTTCGCCTGCCACTGTCCATGGTTTTCAACCTGCGTCGTCGTCAGCGTACTGTCACCCTGACTCAGCCATTTTCCACGGTTGCGTGCCGTGTCGCTGATAGCCAGCGTCAGCGCATCTATGCCCAGCAGCGTGCCCTGATTGTCCAGGGTGTTCGCCTGTATGTGCAGTTGGCGACTTTCCAGTGAACCCTGTTGATCAACCTGAACCGCCTCAACCTGAACCCGCTGACTGCCGCTAATCAAACCGCTGTTGCGCACCGTATCCTGCAACGTCAGGTGCAGCGTATCACCGGAGGCCTCGCCCTGATTGAACAGGTCGATCGCCGTTAGTCCCAGCGTCGCGCCATAAAGCTGTCCCTGATTGGTCACGCGGTCAGCAACGGTCAGTTGCAGCGCGCCAGTACCGGCGATACTGCCACCGTTAAACAGGGTATTGGCCGTGATATCGACCCGCTCACCCAGCAATGAACCTTGGTTCTCCAGCATGTCGCCTTGCAGCCGGATGGTGTTCGCCTGCCAACGCCCGGTGTTGTCAAGTGTGGGGCCGGATAACGTCAGCAAACCGTCCGTCTGTAGCGTGCCGCTGCCCTGATAATTGCCCGTCAGCATCAGCGACTGCACCGCCACCACGGTGCCAGTATTGTCCAGCGACTCGCCTGTCAGCGTTGTCGTCCCGTTACCGGCAAGTTCTCCCTGATTCACGATCTGCGTCGCGTGTAACTGCGTGTCGCCCCCGGACATCAGCGTGCCGCTGTTGTCCAGTCTGCCCCCCTCATGCTGTGAAGACGGCGCACTGATGCGTTGCACATCCTCTGCCAGCGACAGCGCCATCGGTAGGAAGGTGCGCGACTGCGCCGCAGCGGGGGCTACACGAATGTCGATATCCCCTTCAGTCTGAACCCGTCCCGCATTGGTGAAGTTTGTCGCCTGTAGCGTCAGGTTATCCGCCAGCCACTCGCCGTGGTTCTCTGCCTTCGCCGCCTGTAAAGCTGCGGCCCCCTGCGTCAGCAGTTTACCGGTGTGCTGATTGATCAGCCCATGTTGTGCCGTAATCGATAGCGCACTAATCCCCAGCATTTGCCCAGCATTCAGAATATCATCGGCTTGCAGCGTCAGACTCCCCGCCTGCCACTGCCCACGGTTGTCTACCTGCTGTGCGGTTACCACACTATTTTTCTGTGTCAGCAAGCTGCCATCATTGGACAGGTTACTGGCAATCGCCAACGTCAGAGCATCCACGCCCAGTAGTTTGCCCTGATTGATCAGCGAGGAAGCATCCAGCGTGACGGTCTTCCCTTCCAACGAACCATTCTCTCGTTGTGTGACGTCGCCAGCCGTCACGGCCAACGTGTTACTGCCGCGGATAAGTCCGGCGTTATCCACGAGTCCCATCACACCCAGTTGCAGATGATGGATACCGTTGATTTCGCCACGGTTGTTCACTCCCGCCGCGGCAACCGACAGGGCATCGCTGCGCAACATGCCACGATTATCCAGGCTGTCGCCAAGTGTCAGCGTCAGCGTATCAGTGCCAGTGATATCGCCGAGGTTAACCAACTGACCCGCAGAAAGCGTAATTGTATTGCCCAGTACCGCGCCCTGATTGGTAAAGGTATCCCCCCGCAGGGACAGCGCCCGACTTTCCCAGCGTCCACCATTGACCAATGTGTCGCCTTGCAACGTCAGTTCGCCGTCGGTGCTTAGCCCTCCGCGCCCCTGATAGTCGCCGCGTAGCGACAACCCTGTCGCTGCTACCAGACGCCCGTCGTTAACCAGCGACGCCCCGCTGAGTTTGGTGCGCCCGAGACTGGATAGCGTGCCCTGATTCTCCAGCAGGCGCGCAAACAACGTGGCGTCGCCGCCTGTCGTCATCGTGCCCCGGTTGAGTAATGTACCCGTGCCGTTGATCTGCGGTAACGTCAGAGATAGGGCATCATCGCCCTGAATGTGTCCGTCATTGGTCAGATTCGCGGCAGCCAACGTCAGGGATTTCGCCTGCCAGTCGCCGACATTGATGACGTTAGCCGCCGTTAATGTAGCGACGCCCTGAGACAGCAGGTTTCCCGACTGCCGGTTGGTGAGCCCGTGAGTCGCCGTCAGCGCCAGTGAGGATACGCCGAGGATTTTTCCCGCGTTATCCAGTTCATCTACCTGCATCGTGACGTTTTTCGCCTGCAAGATTCCCTGATTACCGAACTGTTGCGCCGTGACGGTACTGTTGCCCTCACTCAGCAATTTACCCTGACTGGACAGGTTGCCGGCGATCGCCAGCGCCAGTACATCAGTGCCGTACACCGCGCCCTGATTGGTGAACTGAGTCGCCTCTACGTGGAGTTGGTTGCCCAGCAGCATTCCCGCATTATCCAGATTGCCGTGCAGGAAGAGTGACAGGTTGGTGATACCGCTGAGCGTGCCGCGGTTGTCCAAAGTTCCGCCGTCTAGCGTCAGGGCCAGAGCCTGTAATGTCCCAGCATTGTGGGCTGCCTCGCTGTTAATCGCCCAGTGACCCGTGGCCAGCAGGCTGCCACGATTGTCCAGTTGCGCGGCGGTAATCTGTCCGTCACCGGTAATACGGGTGTTGCCTGTGTTGATCCAGCGTGCGGCCTTCAGCAGGAACTGCTGCGCCTCGAGGGTGCCGTCGGTCTCCGCCTGCCCAGCGTTCACTGTCAGCGTGTTGCCGGTCAGCAGCGCACCGCTGACGGATTGCGTCAGGGCATGTGTGACGTCCAGTTGCAGCGCATCGTCGGCCTGAACCGTGCCCTGATTGGCAAGCGTATCGGTGTGTAGTTGTAATGCGGAGGCGGTGATCGTGCCGTCATTGTTGAGGCGTTCGGCGCTCGCTAGCAGAGTGTTGCCGGATTGGAGTCGGCCTCGGTTATCCAGCGTCTCTCCCAGCGTCAGCGCCAGTTTTTCGCCCGCGCTGAGCGTGCCGTGGTTCACCAGATTACCACCGTGCAGCGCCAGCACCTGCCGGGCATTGATAACGCCGTGATTTTCCAGCGTCTGATTGGTCAGATTGAGTTCGGTCGCGGTCACCTCACCCTGACTGGTGAATTGCGCCGCCTGCGCCGTCAGCGTCGCAGCCTGTAGTGTGCCGCCGTTAGTGATGCTGTCGGCCAGCAAAAATAGCTGATTATCCGTCAGGATATTGCCCTGATTGTTCAGTGCCGCCTGTAGTTCAAGTTTCACGTCATTCCGGGCGCTCAGTAACCCGGCGTTATCCAGACGGGCCGCGTTGACCGTCAGTCGCTCGGTCGCAGCCAGCGTGCCACTGTTCGTTAACTGGTTACCGTTGAAAGTCAGCCCCTGCTGTGCGGCGATATCGCCCCGGTTATCCAGCACGTCCAGCGTCAGCACAACGGTGTGTCCCGCCAGCGTGCCGTGGCTGACCAGGTGCCCGCCGTCAACGGTCAGAGCATGACCAGCGGTCAGGTTGCCCTGCCAGTCGCCCTGCTGCCGCACTCGCACCGTGGCACGGTCTTTCGCCTGAAACCGGGCGCTGTCTGCGCCATTAAAGGTCATTGCCGTCAGTTGCACGTTGTCAGCATCTGCACTGCCCGCCAGGGCCACCGTTTCCCCGTGCATATCAAGCACTGATGCTGCCTTGATGCCACTTTTCGCATCCTGCTGTAGGGATTGCCCCGCCCCAATCGTTACCTTACCGGCGGAAAGCTGGGTATTGCTAAGGGTGACATTGTCACCTTTCAGAGTTAATTGGTTAGCAGATTTGACTCTACCCTGTGCATCGACGCCTGCACTGATGACGCTGTTGTGTGCATTCAACCCGCCATCTGATGCCAGTTCAATGTTTTGCCCAGCCCGCAGTGTCGCATCCTGTAGCGTGATATCCTGTCTGGCGTTCAGCGTCAGAGCTTCTCCCGCCTGCTGTTTCCCCTGCAACGCCAGAGCGTTCGCCTCTGCCTGAATGTTGCCCTGCGCCACCGCATCGCCTAGGCGGAGTTTACCGTTCGCCGACAGCGTGATATCCCCGCTGCGTGCGCTCAGGTTGCCGATGTTGACCCCCACACCCTTATCACTGGACACCAGTTTGATGCGGTTGGTGTACATCCCGCCCAGCGCCCCCGTATCCAGCGCAACCTTCACGCTGCTGTTCGTCGCCTGCGCCGTTATCTTACCCGCCGCGTCAACCTGATTGGCACCGAGCACGATCTGTGTATCGTTGGCATTCAGCCCGGCATCAATTTGTGCGGTACGGGCAATCAGGCTGAGGTAGTCACTTTTGCTCGCATCCAGCCCCTGTCCGGTCAGTGTGATATCGCCGCGCGTCACGTCGAGACGTTGCAGGTTGCCCTGTGCGTCCAGTTGCGGTTTACCGGTGGTTAGCGTTACCTGTGGCGTGTTGATAAAGCCGCAGCCGTCACAGGTGATACCATTGGGGTTGGCGACGATAACGCTGGCCTGCTTGCCACCTACTTCAAGGTAGCCTGCCAGCGTACTGCGGTTGCCGGACACCACTTCGTTGATAATCGCGTCAGCGGCCTTGCCCTTCAGGTTGGGGTTGTTCTGGATCAGCCCGCCAAGCTGGGTAGGATTCAGTTGTTCAGTACCGTTATTCAGGATCAAGCCGGGCTTGCCAACGTTAAAATCCTGATACTGGTTGTGGGAAAGACCCGCGTTATTCGGCGTGGCAATATTGATAACCGGTACGCCGTTGCCAGACTGATCCAACCCGGTGTTGCCCGTCGCGACCTGCACACCTGCCGCCATCGCTGGCAGCAACGGCTGAAACGCAATAAGATGGATCAACGTATACGCCAGCAGGCGCTGTGTGGTTTTTACTGGTTTCATCCCTGAATCCCCGGTCTTAACGATAAATAGTTAACAATTAAAAACAAATCATTAAAAAGACAGCCCAACGCGGTAATACACCACGGCGCTGTCCGGTTTTAGCCAGTCAGGGTGTGCTAACGGCCAGCCAACGGTAACTTGTTGTGATAGGTATTGATTCGCGATGCCCACACCTACGGCGCCCCCCCACATCGTACCTGCTGATTCGCTGTCAGCCTGATGTGAGAAAAGGTGTCCACCGTCCACCGCCGCCGTCAGGGTCACGGTGCCCAATAGCGGCAACTGCATCGCCTGCCAGTTGACTTCATTACGCCAGTAACCGCCGCGATTGCCCGAAAGATATTGTTCTTTGAAGCCACGCACGGAAGTGTCTCCGCCCAGCGTCACCTGTTCGCTGCCATACAGGCGTTGCGGCGAGTACTGGCCGTAGAGGTTAGTCAGATAATGGAGGTTGTCAGCGATTGGGTAGTAATAGCTGGCTGCCAGCGTCACTTTGTTGAACTCGGCTCGGAGCGCATCGTCAGACTTACCGTCATCACTTTCCGCGCCAAACCAGCGCGTTCCCCTACTGTAAGCAGGATTAAACGTCGCCAGCCCACCCCACAATTTCTGGCTATGATTGATGCCGATAATCGCGCTGCTGAGTTTACGGCTGCTGGTTTGCAGCAGCACATCGTTCAGGTAATTCTGTCCGATGCGGTGCGACAGGCCCGCCGAGAGGCTGGTTTTCATGTCGCCATTACGGAACACCACGCGTGATAACGTGGCGCGATGCGTCTGGCTGTCGCCAGTTGAATGCCAGAGGAAATCACGGTTGATGAAATCGTTGCGATAGCGGCTCTGGGAATAGTCATAGCTAAGCGTCCAGTAGCCGTAAGGTAGCGACACGCCGGCCTGTAAACTTTCGGCATTGCGGCTATCGCGAAATGCGCTGCTGTGCCCGCCGTTGATAAACCACTGGTCAGCCAGCCCCAATACGTTATCTGCCCACAGGCCGCCATTTAATTGTTGCTCTCCGGTGCTTCTCTGCCCGCTATTATCAAAACTGATATTTGCTGTCAGCGGAATCTGCTTTTTACTGGTGAGATTGACTATGGAATAGCCTGGCTGGTTACCGGGTTGAATTTCGATGCTCACCTGCTGCGTTGGCATGCGGTTGAGCTGCTCCATACCCTGTTCGATATCGCGGAGGTTGAGAATGTCGCCCTCCAGCCCCGGAAAAACCTGTTTTAATGCCCATGTTGATTGATTATTGACATTAATAGATTCGAGGCGACCTTCAAGAATATCGATCTGCAATACGCCACTTGAAAGATCTTGCTCTGTAATAAAGGCGCGGCTGGTAATATAGCCTCGTTCTATATACCAATTACTGACATCATGAATCAGTTGATTTATATCGTTAACATTCACACAACGATTAATATAATTTTCATTTAACCAATCTTTATCTTTTTCATGCAGCAGTGAACTGTTGTGATAATTAATTTCTTTAATGAAAAAGCAGTGTCCGGCCTTGCTTGCGCTACTTGGATTCGCCGTCGCCTGTGGTTGATTTAATTGCAATAAGGCATCCCGCTGCTGCTGGGATTGATCGATCACCTCGGCCTGCCGCTGCTGAATGTCAATTCTGTCTGCCGGATTAAGCTGAGCGGAGAATGCCGAAAATGCTGTATAAGAAAGTAGCGCAGGCATGATAGTCATCAACCTGAAAAAACCACGCATGATTTCATCCCTGAATGATAATAATTTTTTCCGGAATAGTAGAACCGTTAATTACCAAGCTCAATATGTCAGGTAATATATAATTTTATGGGAATAGGTTTGCGTTAAGTCGAGATAAAATATTTTCTTAACCAATAATTTTATGATTCTTTGGCACAGTTTATGGCCGCGCATCGAGTTATGTGCATTTTTCGTACAGATAACGATCGAGCATCACGGCCACAGCGTAATGGTGAAAATATGGCGTTCTGATATTGACAGGTGTTGTCTCCATGGTGAGCTAAGCGCACGTTTTGACTATGTATCATTACACGATGGTGCTGTGCGGTTATAGTGCTGTTGAAGCGAAGGATGTATACTTTTCCTTATAGGGGCAACCTTTCGTTTGGAATGAAGCGAGAGGGTTGCAGGGAACTGCGGTCGCCTGTTGCTGTCTATCGCTTGCCGTGTACTTGTGATTGTTTTGCAACATTGGCGTGGGTTTTTATCATTCGTTTTGTCAAGGTGAAACATGAACCACTACTCTTTTTCCTCTTTGATTCGGGCTTTCATCCCGCTTTCTCTGGTTATCGTTTCCGCTGCCTGGCAGCCTGCCGCTCTGGCAGATACACGCCATATCATTGTCGACTCCGGCGACAGCGCGCTGTCGAAAGAAGCGGCGCGTCAAAGCAAAGAGCAATGGGATTCAACACGTTCACTGCGTAATAAAGTGAATAACCGCGTTGAGAAAGAGTTCGATAAAACTGAAAAAGCGATTGATGGACGCGAAAAATGTAACGCCAGCTTTAACGTCAATGCTTACTGGGAAAGCACGACCGATCGCTGTCTCGATCGCCGTACTGGTCGTCCGGTTACCCCCTGATTTTTCACCCACGCCTTCCGGCGTGGGTTTCCCCTTTCGCTTCGTGTTACGGCCAGGCCCCTGTGTGTAAGGTGTTTTGGGTCATCATTGATGGCCTGATACCTCTGCTTTTTCGCGTTATTTTCATCGTTTGATATACTCAAAGAGACTTTTTTCAGAGAAAAGGATCAAAAGATGAAAAAAACCGTCATGTTGGGTGCCGCGTTATTCCTGATTGCTCCGCTAGCTGCAATGGCATCTTGCGAGAGCGTGAAAGCGGATATTGCCCAGAAAATCATCGCTAATGGCGTGCCGGAATCTGGTTTCACGCTGGATATTGTACCGAACGATCAAGTGAATCAGGCCGGTGGTCAGGTGGTTGGTCACTGCGAGAATGATTCACACAAGATTGTTTATACCCGTCATGCCGATGGCGACGTCAGTACTGAAAATGCGCCGCCAACAACACCACAGTAACCTTGCTCTGGATATTCAAAAGGCGCTTTCGCGCCTTTTCTTTTGCCGTTATTTTTGTCCGGTTTCAGCCTGTCCCGGTCGCTGGTTCGCGGGGATCATTCTGGCGGAAAACAGAGTGATCCCCGCGATGAGTGCGGAAACGATAAATACACCATGGATGGATGAGGCAATTTGCGATGACAGCGTATCGAGCTGGTTTATGCTCAGGAGGATACGTTTGGCCGGATCCATGAGTGTCTGGAGCGGATCGCTCACTTCCGGCAATCGCCAGTGCAGATTGATATTCAGCGTAGCGCCAAGGATTGCCGTTCCCAGCGCGGAACCGAGCATTCGGGTAAACATGGCGGAGGCTGTCGCAATGCCACGAATGGAGTAGTCCACCGAGTTTTGTATCGATACCAGAAAGGTAGTGCTGCTCAACCCCATGCCAGAACCGATCAAAAATGCCGCTAGCCGCGCCCATACCAGGTTGCTATCTGGCTGAATAGTTAATAGCGTCAGGCTACCGATAATCAGAACAATACCGCCACACATCGCCGTAAATCGGTAAGAGGTCCACAGCATTAACCGCCCGCTGAGTGTACTAGCCAGCGGCCAGCCAATCGACATCATCGCTAGTATGCTGCCTGCTTCCAGTGGCGTTCTACCCATCACGCCCTGAATGAATGTCGGTAAAAAAGCACTCACGCCCATCATCGCCGCCCCGACAACTAATCCGCCGAGATTGCCAGCGATAATGACGCGATTGCGCCACAGCACCAGTGGAAACAATGGCTCTGGCGTGCGCTTTTCCTGACGAACCAGCAGGATGCTACCCACCACAGAGATTGCAAGCAACGGAATCACCCAATAGCCGAACACCTCAGCCTGTAGCAGCGCCATCAGCAAACAGGCCACGGACACAATCAGATAAAAGGCGCCCACCCAATCCAGTTGATGTTGGCGCACAGTATTAATGGTGGGGAGATAACGAGCCAACAGGAAGATGGAGAATAACCCTATCGGCACATTGACCCAGAATATCAATGCCCAGTTAAAATGTTGTACGATAAACGCCCCAAGCAGTGGGCCAACGATAGCGGAAACTCCCCACACGCTGGACAAATACCCCTGTATTTTCGGGCGTTCGGTCGAGCTATAGACGTCGGCAACAATAGTGAAGGCAATCGGCGTAATTGCACCTGCGCCCAGCCCCTGCAACGTTCGGAAGACAATGAGCCAGCCCATTTGTGTTGAGAATCCGCACAAAATTGACCCCAGCAGGAACACCATCATACCGAAGAAGAAAATCTTTTTGCGGCCATAGAGATCGGCCAACCGGCCATAAATCGGAATACTGATCGACTGCGTGAGCAGATAGCCAGCGAATACCCAGCCTAATAGGGAGAATCCACCTAAATCCGCGATAATCGTGGGCAACGCCGTCGCCACAATCGTCACTTCAATCGCCGCTGTAAACATAGCTAACATGCAGGCAATTAAAATCCAGTGGCGGTGTGCAACAGGCGTCTTATTCCGGTTATTCTTTGTTTTCATTATATATTTCAGGATAAGAAGAAAAACTAACAGTGAGTATAACAGGTGGCGGAGCGGAGAAAATTTATTCCCGCAGTAAGGCGGGAATAGAAGAGAAAAAAGTTAGTAGCTGACCGCAGAAAGATCGATGTAAGACGAGAGATCCCGTTGCTCGGCTCGAGGCAAATAAGGCAGTTCACCCAGTTGCGGTGCCGGAATTTTTTTCCGCAGGACGTTAATAATTTCCGCATAATTCGCCAACCCAGGATTAATACGGTTAGCGACCCAGCCAACCAGCGGCAGACCATCGTTGATGATGGCCTGCGCCGTCAGCAGAGCATGATTGAGACACCCTAGTTTGATCCCGACAACCAACACGACAGGCAGTTGTTCCTGCACCACCCATTCGGAATAAGGGCGCAAATCGTTCATGACGGTTCGCCATCCCCCAGTGCCTTCAACCACTACGATATCGGCCACTTCGCTCATATGGCGCAGGCCTTGAGTCATCGTGCAATAATCAATGGTTCCTTCACTGGCACTGATTTCATCTTCTCGCAGTGCGATAGGGTTAACCATGTTATAAGGCAGTTCCGGCGTGGAGGCCGCCTGTAGCAATAGTGCATCTTTATTACGTAAACCTGCTTCTGTCTCTTCGCACCCTTTCGCTATCGGTTTGTAGCCTGCAACCGATTTGCCTGCCAGCGCCAGTTTTTGCAGTAGCGCCTTGGATACCACTGTTTTGCCAACGGCGGTATCAGTACCAGTGACAAAAATACGTTTCAACATGGGATAACTCCAGACCACCTAAATACAACAAAACAAGCACAGCCAAAATGCTTTCCAGACGTGAAAGTTTAGGCTATGCCTCATTCGGGCGGTTTGCGTTAGCGCAATGTTTTGTTGCTCTACGCCTTTAGGTTACCCTTGCAGCAGTTTAACCAGCAGCGAGCCATTGTAGAGCGCGTCTTTTACCAGTGCTGCGCCGGGCATCGTACCCTGATTGTAGAACTGAGTCGCTTCCACCTGGATATTGTGGCTATAAGGTGGAAATGATTGTTGTTGAATGCAGCCTAAAATAGCGGGATGTAAAATGCTGGCTGCTTTATTCAGGGGGGACCCCACCAGAATTTTATCGGGGTTGAAGAGGTTCACCATGATGGCGACAATGCGCCCCACGTTGTTACCCACATCGTTAATGATATCTTTGGCTAACTGATCGCCATTGAGCGCAGCATTACACAGATTCTCCACGCTAAGCGGTGAACCGTGCAGCAGTGAGCTCATGGAGGAATTCATACGCTGCTGCGCCAGTTCCAGCATGTTTTCTATGCTAGCGACCGTTTCCAAACAGCCGTGATTGCCGCAATAGCAGCGTTTGCCATAAGGATCGACCTGCGTGTGCCCGATTTCGACCAGGTTTCGGCTCCCTGCATGCAGAATACGTCCACCGGTAATCACGCCTGCGCCGACATTATGGTCGATGACAACCTGAATCACATTTTGGCAATCGCGCGATGCGCCGTAGAGCGCTTCGGCCATCGTCCATGCGCAGATATCGTGCTGCAAATACACTGGTAATCCGGTTCGTTGTTCCAGTGCCGGGCCAATCGCCATTTCCTCAACACTGTAAAACGGCATCCGATGAATAACGCCTTTGCTGGCATCAACGATGCCGGGAGCGGTAATCGCGATGGCGGTTAATCGCTCCAGCCGTTTTTGATGACGAATAAAAAACTGATCGATTTCATTCAGGATGCGATCGATCAGCGGCTTTGCGGCGTCTGCGGGAAGCGGAACATCTTCTTCTACAACCAGCTTACTGCTGAGATCGCGTAGCGCCAGTGACATACAATTGTGGCTGATGCGTGCGGAAAGATAGTGCCAGGCTTCTGTATCCAGAATCAGGCCAATAGCGGGACGCCCCCTGCTACCCACATCTTGGTATTCAGTTTCCTGTACCAGATGGGCCTCCAGCAGTTCGCGAACGATTTTGGTAATACTGGCTGGCGCGAGTTGAGCGCGCTTTGACAGTTCGATACGTGATATCGGGCCGTACTTATCGATCAGCCGATACACTGCACCGGCATTCATTTGTTTGATTTGATCGATGTGTCCTGGTTGACCGTCGGCAATCACAAACCTGGCTCCTACGTATTCGCATTATTGCTGGTACTACTGTTAAAAAATTTATCTTTATTATCGCGGCATGACTATTTTTCACGCTGCAAAATAAAAAAACTGTGGTTATGGTGGGGCTTTTCACTAAAGCCGTCAAATATTTGATTCGTTATGTGATTTAGTGCGCATATTTAAACTAAAATCCGTCCAGCATTAGCGACATCAGCATAGTAGCAGACGCACTTTGAGGACGATGCCGCGCCGTAACCAGCCAAACTTCCGTTGTGGCGTCCTCTTCTTTCAGCAGCAAATATTTCACACCATCGACCCGAATACGCAAGAACGATGCAGGTAAAATGGACACGCCTAACCCTGCGGAGACTAGCCCGACGATAGTCATTGCCTCGCCTACCTCCTGCGTAATGTAGGGGCTGATGCCATAGCGTTTCAACAACGTCAGCGTATCGTCATACAGTGCGGTGCCAACTGCACGGGAGAAGAAAACAAATGGTTCGTGCGCCAACTGTGTGATGTGGATTGTTTGGCCTTCCGCCTGCTGTGCGAGAGGATGAGACTCCTGTACTACAGCAATCAACGGTTCACGCAATAGCAATTGATGATGCAACGCTTCCGGTAATGGATTGTTGCGCATAATGCCAATATCGAGCTTACCGTTCAGCAACGGTTCAATTTGTTGCTTGGTGTTCAGCTCTATCATTTGAATATGCACTTCCGGGTAAGTTTGGCGAAAACGAAGCAGACTACTGGAGATCTTTTTGATAAACGGCGCAGATGACGTGAAGCCGATCGTTAATTCTCCAATTTCTCCGCGCTGAATGCGGGATGCTCGCTCCGCTGCCTGATCAACCTGGCTGATAATCGACCAGGCTTCTTTCAGGAACATGGCTCCCGCTGGCGTAAGCTGAACATTACGGTTGTTACGCGCCAAGAGTTTCGCGCCCACCTGTTCTTCCAGAATTTGGATCTGTTGGCTCAGTGGCGGCTGTGAAATGCGCAATTTTTCTGCTGCTCGACCGAAATGTAACTCTTCGGCAACCGCAATAAAATAGCGAAGGTGACGGAGTTCGATATTCATACTTTAAACATATCAATCATGATTATTAATATATTATACAAAATAATATCACGCTTCTATGATCGCCCTATTGCTGTTTTACGTCTGATTTATCTTTTCCGATAAGGAATGATTGTGAGTAACCTGCCATCTTCAGTACCAAAGGACTGGCCTATTTCTACGGCTGACGGTGCGGATGATATTGATCTGAAATTTTCGGGCAAAACGCCCTATATCACGCGCGGTACGTCGCAATTTATGCGCGTCACGCTGGCGCTGTTTTCTGCCGGATTAGCAACGTTCGCCTTACTGTACTGTGTACAGCCGTTGTTGCCTGTACTATCTCAGGATTTCGGCATTTCCCCCGCCACCAGTAGCCTGTCGCTTTCCGTATCAACGACGATGCTGGCTTTTGGGCTACTGTTCACCGGCCCGCTCTCCGATACCATTGGTCGTAAGAATGTGATGGTTGTGTCGCTAATGCTGGCTGCGATCTGCACTATCATTTGCGCATTTATGACCAGTTGGAATGCTGTGCTAATCATGCGGGCGATGGTCGGCCTGTCGCTAAGCGGCGTTGCGGCTGTCGCGATGAGTTATCTGAGTGAAGAAATCCATCCCAGCGTGTTAGCCTTTTCGATGGGGTTATATATCAGCGGTAACTCGATTGGCGGTATGAGCGGACGTCTGGTCAGCGGAGTGTTGACCGACTATTTTCCTTGGCGGGTTGCTATCGGTACGATCGGTGTACTCGCGCTTGTTGCAGCGATAACATTCTGGCGTATTTTGCCCGAATCACGACATTTTCGCCCCGGTTCACTACGGCCAAAAACGCTGTTGCTGAACAGCAAATTACACTGGCGCGATGCGGGCTTGCCGCTGTTGTTTCTTGAGGGCTTTTTGCTAATGGGGGCGTTCGTTACGCTGTTTAACTACATTGGGTATCGGCTAGTCGCTCCACCATATTTACTTAATCAGGCGGTGGTTGGCTTACTTTCCGTGGTTTATCTCACCGGAAGTTACAGTTCACCAAAGGCCGGCGCATTAACGGCCCGCTACGGACGCGGCTCGGTGTTGAGCATTGCGATCCTTCTGATGTTGACAGGGCTGGGAATGACAGCACTGAGCCCGTTGATCGCGATATTTGGCGGGATGATGCTCTTTACCGCGGGTTTCTTCGCCGCCCATTCGGTGGCTAGTAGTTGGATTGGCCAGCGGGCGCGGCGCGCGAAAGGTCAGGCGTCATCAATGTATCTCTTTTCTTACTATCTGGGGTCGAGTCTTGCCGGCACATTAGGGGGATTTTTCTGGCATTCATTTGGCTGGATGGGGATTAGCGTGTTTCTGGCTGCTCTCTTACTCCTTGCGCTAATAGTCAGTCAGATATTAAAACATCGGCTTTAACCGCTTTTCTTACAGGAGTTTACCTGACCAAGGTAAACTCCACGTTATTCCCTCTCACTGTTGCAATATGCTCCTTCAATCCTGCTGAAAAGAGGATAATCACGGTTGCTGATGTTGTCATTTATGTGTATAAAAACAGGTATGTTGTAACTAAATTAGGTTTAATTATGAATCGTTACACACTAATCGATCGCATGAATGCCTGTTTTCGCACGCTAGAAACCCATCTCGCCCTCATGCAGCAACAGTTTTCCACGTATCGATTGCTGGCTGGCCGCGTGTATTCCCTACCCAACGTGGAAAAAGGCACGGAGCATGATCCTATTGAGCACATCGCCGTCACTCAGTACTTAGGCCAAGAGGCGTGTGATAAAGGACTCGCGCATTTTCAGCGTTTGTTCATCCATCACTATCCAGAAACGCTCAGCAGCAAAAGTGCCATTCGCTTGCCTGGCGCACTCTGTTTTTCGGTAAATGCCACTCAATATCAACAGGCATACACGCTCATTACGGAAATTAATGCGCTGAAAAAAGAACTGGAACAGATAATTACCGTCGAATCAGGATTGGCGCCGGAACAGCGCTTTGAGTTCGTCCATACACATTTGAAAGGGTTGATTACGCTCAGCGCTTATCGTTCGTTGACGCTCATAACGAATCCGGCGTCCGTCCGGTTTGGCTGGGCGAATAAACACCTCATCAAAAATATGACGCGTGGAGAATTGTTAGAGAAACTGAGCAACAGCCTGAATGCCGCAAAGCACGCGACGCCTTACACCAAAGCACAGTGGATCGAGCATGTAGAACAGGAGATGAACGCCGTATTGTCGCTGCCGGAAGACGCGATATTGAAGATCAAACGTCCCGTCAAAGTGCAACCTATTGCGCGCGTGTGGTATCCCGAACAGCAAAAACAGGTGCAACATCCCTGCCCGTCTCCTCTGCTTGTGCTTTGTCAGCAGGGATCCGGTGGCGATGTCCCAATAATTGGCGAACTTAATCCTTATGACGCCAATAACATCAAGCATAAACACAAACCCAAAGCGGCTGAGCTTCGTCTGCTCATTCCCCGTTTGCACCTATATACCGATGCACCGGAATAAAAAAGAAAAAGCCTGCTGATAAACACCAGCAGGCTACACGGTGACGACTCCATTACCGGGTTGTTACTTTTTCAGGCTACCAACCATGTCTTCTGGTCGAACCCACTCATCAAACTGCGCGTCAGTCAGGTAGTTCAGTTTGAGCGCAGCCGCCTTCAGCGTCAGCCCTTCTTTGTGCGCTTTTTTGGCAATTTCTGCCGCTTTGTCATAGCCGATATGGGTATTGAGCGCGGTCACCAGCATCAGCGATTCATTCAGTAACTGATTGATACGCTCGCGATTCGGTTCGATGCCCACCGCACAGTGTTCATCGAAGCTCTTCATGCCATCAGCCAGCAGGCGAACCGATTGCAGGAAGTTATGAATCACCATAGGACGGTACACGTTCAGTTCAAAATTCCCAGATGCCCCACCGATATTCACCGCCACATCATTGCCCATCACCTGACAACACAGCATTGTCAGCGCTTCGCACTGGGTCGGGTTTACCTTGCCCGGCATGATGGAACTGCCCGGCTCGTTTTCGGGAATACTCAGCTCACCGATGCCACAACGCGGGCCGGATGCCAGCCAGCGAACATCATTGGCGATCTTCATTAATGATGCAGCCAGTCCTTTCAAGGCACCGTGGCCATGAACCAGCGCATCACAGGTTGCCAGCGCTTCGAATTTATTCGGCGAGGTCACAAACGGCTGACCGGTCAGTTTCGCCAGTTCCGCCGCCACGCGCACCGCATATTCAGGATGGGTGTTTAACCCCGTTCCGACAGCCGTCCCGCCCAATGCCAGTTCGCAAATGTGCGGGACGCTGTTTTCAATGTGCTTAAGATTGTGCTGCAATATTGCGGCCCAGCCGGAAATTTCCTGCCCCAGCGTCAGCGGCGTGGCATCCTGTAAATGCGTACGGCCGATCTTGACGATACCCTTAAACTGCTCAGCCTTTGACGCCAGCGTGGCATGTAGGGCTTTCAATTCAGGAATCAGGTGTTCGTTGATCGCGACCACGGCGGCAACATGCATCGCCGTCGGGAAAACGTCGTTAGAACTTTGACTTTTGTTGACATCATCATTGGGGTGGACCAGCCGATTGTTGCCCCGCTCTCCCCCCAGCAGTTCACTGGCGCGGTTAGCCAACACTTCGTTCATATTCATATTGCTTTGCGTGCCAGATCCCGTCTGCCAGATTGCTAACGGGAATTCCCCGGCATGCTCGCCAGCCAACACTTCATCCGCCGCCTGAATAATCGCATTCCCCCGGTCGGCAGGCAGAAGCGTGAGATCCATGTTGACGCGAGCCGCCGCACGCTTGGTTTGCGCCAGCGCATAAATCAGGGCGCGTGGCATTTTCTCTTCAGAAATACGGAAATGTTCCAGTGAGCGCTGTGTTTGTGCGCCCCATAAACGTTCAGCAGGAACATCAATAGGTCCCATTGAGTCTTTTTCACTACGCGTCGTGCTCATTATCTTTCCTCCTTAAAACATCTATTCAAATGTAGAAGACATCAAATCACATCGCAGGGCCTATTCTGATAACACTCACTGGCCTATACACTTATTGGTCTACTAACACTGTCTGGTATCACGCTACATAAAACATTACCATGAAGCAAAGAAGATGCAGTGTATTCATAATCGCCCCATTAATTAACAACTAGCATCACAAAAATTAACAATTAATGTACTAGCAGGGAGCCAACATGCAAAAAATGCTCAATTGCGTCCAGCACTACGCCTGGGGTAGCAAACACGCCTTAACTGAGCTATATGACATTGATAACCCTAACGATTTACCAATGGCCGAATTGTGGATGGGTGCCCATCCTAAAAGCAGTTCGTCAATTATTGATGAACAAGGCAACACGCGTAGCCTGCGTGAGGTTATCGCAGAAGACACAACAACGCATCTTGGTGCAACGATCGCGCAGCGTTTTGGTGAATTGCCTTTTCTTTTTAAGGTACTCTGCGCAGAGCAACCCCTTTCCATTCAGGTTCATCCTAGTAAATCGTCGGCAGAACAAGGGTTTGAGAAAGAGAATGCCGCCGGCATCGCGTTGGATGCGGCGAACAGAAATTACAAAGATGCTAATCACAAGCCGGAATTGGTTTATGCATTAACGCCTTTCCAGGCGATGAACGGGTTTCGAGAATTATCTGAAATTGTGCATCTGCTGGAACCCGTTGCCAGTGCGCACCCATCAATCACCGCGTTTTTACAGCAGCCCGACGCGAAGAACCTCGCCATGCTATTCACCAACCTACTTAGCATGGAAGGCGAGCAAAAATCACGCGCGATCGGCGTGTTAAAGGCCGCGCTAAACAGCCAGAACGACGAGCCTTGGGCGACCATCCGCGCGATAACACAATACTATTCCGATGACAGCGGGTTGTTCTCCCCGCTACTGCTGAACGTGATTACGCTTCAGCCGGGCGAAGCCATGTTCCTGTTCGCTCAAACGCCGCATGCTTATCTGAAAGGCGTTGCACTGGAAGTGATGGCGAACTCAGATAACGTGCTGCGTGCGGGCCTAACGCCGAAATACATTGATATTCCAGAGCTACTGGAAAATGTGGTGTTTGAAGCCAAACCCGCAAACCAATTACTGACCGCGCCACACCGACAGGGTAACGAACTCAGCTTCCCTATTCCTGTTGATGATTTTGCTTTTTCACTGCACGAACTGAGCCAGCGTCCACAAACGCTCAGTCAAAACAGTGCTGCGATTGTATTTTGCGTTGACGGTCATGCCGTCCTGCAAAAAAATGAGCAGCGACTCTCGCTAAAACCAGGGGAATCCTGCTTTATTTCCGCCAGTGAATCACCGATAACGGTTGAGGGACTGGGGCGTCTCGCTCGCGTATTTAACCGATAATTCGTTCCATAGGCTGTGGTTAATCGAAGAAAATTACCTGCGTTTCGCGTTGAAAACGCGCATTTTTTTACTAAAGGATGAATAAAAATGAAGAAGTCGTTAGTCGCCGTAGGCGTTATTGTTGCTCTGGGTGCAGTCTGGACAGGCGCCTCCTGGTACACCGGCAAACAGTTAGCGCAGCAGATTGATGGTTTTACCGATACACTGAATACTCAGCTCAAACAAGCCTACCCGAATGCAGGATTGAAAGTGGTCTATCGGGATTATCAGGGTGGCGTTTTCAGCAGTACTTTGGCCTATGTGCTGCAAGCAGAAGGCGCGGTAGGCACGGCAGAAGGCACACGGATCCTGGCACCCGGTGAGGAGATTGTCTTCAACGAAACCGTGTCTCACGGGCCATTCCCGCTGGCGCAGCTCAAAAAATTCAATCTCGTACCGACGATGGCTTCTATCCATACCGAGTTAGCCAACACGCCAGCGGTTAAAGCCTGGTTTGAACTGACGAAAGATAAACCATTCTTTACGTCCGAAACACGCGTCGCTTACAGTGGAGATACGCAGTCACTCGTTACGTTGGCTCCCATCGACCATCAGTCGCCAGAACAGAAATTCTCGTTCAGCGGCGCGGAAGCGTTGGTGGATATCGGGCACGATCTGCGCAGCAGCAAGCTGGACACCACCATCAGTAGCGTGAAGATGGAAAGAAAAAATGCCTGGGGCCAGACCGAGAACGTTGATGTCAGCGATTTCACCATCAAAGGAACCAATCAAAAAGGCAAATTCGATCTTGATTTAGGCGATGGTGCCCTGTCCTTTAAAACGATGAAGTTTACCGTAGAAGGTGGCGAGCCGGTTACACTGAACGACTTCTCTTTGCAAAGCAGCGCAACGGAAGATGATAAGAATCTGGCGGGCAAAATGACCGTGACATTGGGATCCTTAATCATCGGCGACCGTAATCTCGGCTCAGGTAACGTGAACATGTCGATTTCACAACTTGACGGCGCAGGGACTAAGCAGTTCCTCACCGCCTATCAGGAAAGAGTGAAGAAACTGTTGCAGGATCCGACCCATGTCGATCCCGATGCTTACCAGCATGACGTCGCCATGTCTGTACTGCAATACCTGCCACAGTTGCTGAAAGGCAACCCGAGCATTGCAATTTCCCCGATCAGTTGGAAAAACAGCAAGGGTGAAGGTACATTCACGCTGGCGCTGGATTTAACCGATCCGGTGCAGAGCACAGATAAAGCGAGCGATTCGACTTTATCGGATGAAGAAAAGATCATTCGTCAATCGGTCAAAAAACTCGATGCCAAACTCAATCTTCCGCTGGATATGCTGACGGAATTGATGGTGCTGAGTTCCCCCAAAACGGCCAATGCAGAAGAACAAAAGCAGTTGGAAAATATGGCGAAACAGCAGGTTAATATGATGGCCGAGATGGGCCAGGCAAACCAGTTGAGCGTCACAAAAGACAACGCGATTACCAGTTCGCTGCACTATGCTGATGGTCAAATTGACTTTAATGGCAACAAAATTTCTCTGGCTGAGTTCATCTCCCCTTATTTTTCTGTTCCAACGGAAGAAGGTGAAGAATCTCAGCCAGGTGCGCAGGAAGAACCCGTCACACCACCGCCCGCGCAATAAGCCGACACTCGGCAATATTACGGACTAAAACACACGGTGGCCGCCTTTGCAGTCACCGTTTTTTTGCCCTAGCCCCGTTTGATTTTACGATCACCCCTACCAGCACGGGCGATTAACAATAAAAAGAGATAACGGGTTGTTTTGCTCAAAGATTATGCAAAGCGACGGTATTTCTGCGGTAACAATTAGCTATTTACCTCGATTTCTTTTTATACTTTGTCGTACGAAAACAGTAACCAGACAATAACACTATGATTGATTTACTCCTGCCATTGACGGATATCCACCGCCATTTGGATGGCAACATCCGCGCCCAGAGTATTCTGGAGCTAGGACACCAGTACAATATAGCGTTACCTGCCAGCGATCTTGAAACGCTCCGCCCTTATGTTCAGGTCACCAAAAACGAGCCTGATTTAGTGAGCTTTCTACAAAAACTCGACTGGGGTGTGTCCGTGCTTGGCTCGCTGGATGCCTGTCGCCGCGTGGCGTACGAAAATGTTGAAGATGCGGTGAAGGCCGGGCTGGATTACGCCGAACTGCGTTTCTCCCCTTATTACATGGCAATGAATCATAAGCTTCCGATTGCTGGTGTGGTTGAAGCGGTGATCGACGGTATTACCGCAGGTTGCCGTGATTTTGATACCGACATTCGCCTGATAGGCATCATGAGCCGGACATTCGGTAGCGAAGCCTGCCAACAAGAATTGGATGCACTCTTGTCCCAACGTGACCGTATCGTCGCGATCGATCTGGCTGGTGATGAACTGGGGCAGCCTGGTGCGCTATTTACGTCTCATTTCCGCCAGGCTCGCGATGCCGGTTGGCGCATCACCGTTCATGCTGGTGAAGCAGCCGGACCGGAAAGTATCTGGCAGGCAATTAACCATCTGGGTGCCGAGCGCATCGGACACGGAGTGACCGCGATTATCGATCCGCGCCTGATGGCGCATATGGCAGAGCATGGGATTGGTATTGAATCCTGCCTGACATCTAACATCCAAACCAGTACGGTGGAATCACTGGATAAACATCCGCTGCTTCACTTCCTGCGTTATGGAATCCCCGCCACCATCAATACGGATGATCCTGCGGTTCAAGGTATAGAGATCCGTCACGAATATAACGTTGCTGCACCGCTGGCGGGTCTTACGGCGGTAGAAACCCGTCAAGCGCAGGAAAATGGCCTGACGATTGCGTTTCTCAGCGAGCAGGAAAAGCAGCAGTTGCGTGAAAAAGTGCTGCGTAAGCGCGGTACAGCCTGATACAGATGCCCTTTCCCCGGTAACAACACACCAAAAACGGCTAACTTCTGTTAGCCGTTTGTCGTATTTATGACAGATAAATGAGATAAATCAGCCGTTCGGGTTCGCTGAGGAATGGTGCGTGGTGATCAGCCACTGTTTGCCGTTCCAGGCGTACGTGTAGGTGTAACGTGCCTTAGCCTGGCTACCATCCCCGAATGTGAAAGTGTATGTGCCGGTATCAACGGCTTTGTTACAGCCGATGCGGATCGTGCGGGTATCAATCTTGCCAACCGGTTTTTTCTCCAAGAAGTGCTCAAAGTAGTCGACACGCTCTGCATCAGTGGTACGGGGTTGATCGGATAATGTTGGTAGCAATACCGCGTCTGGGGCATAGTTTTTTGCCACCTGCTTCGCATCACCGGTTTGAAGCGATGCGTTCCAACGGTCAAATAACGACGCAATCTCTTTTTGATTGGTTTTCACACATTCCATATGCTGAGCAGCCTGCACAGATGCGGAAGCCAACGTCCCTAACATTGCTAAAGTTAACACCGTTTTTTTTAACATATATCCTCGATCTCAATAATTATCATCAACTGTATCCTGCTCTATCGACAATGCATCTTGATGAGCCACCGTTGTTATAACGTAACAGACCGAAAAAGTAATAATTTTATGTAACTATCACTGTAATAGATTATTTCTTGTATTTCTCAGGAGTTACAAATAACACAATCAGGGAGAGCGAAATAACAACGCCCTCGGCCTATGTAAGACCAAGGGCGTTATGCATGATGAGAGAATCGCTTATTAACGAGACGTCTCTTGCTCTTTTTTTATCCGTTTCGCATAACGTTGCGCCAATGCGGCGCACACCATCAACTGGATTTGATGGAAGATCATCAGCGGCAGCACCATCGCCCCGACAGCGGCGGCAGGGAACAGCACGTTTGCCATTGGGATCCCATTCGCCAGGCTCTTCTTCGAACCACAAAAGACAATAGTAATTTCATCGGCGGTGTTAAAGCCCAGTTTACGGGCAACCAGCGTATTCACCACCAGCACAATCGCCAACAGGACCAGTGAGCAACCGACCACAGCCAGTAACGACCAAACGTTGATCTGTCCCCAAATCCCCTGTACGACCGCCTCACTAAAGGCGACATACACCACCAGAAGAATAGATGACCGGTCAGTAATATTGATCAATTTACGGTGACGTTCGACCCACTTGGCGATCAACGGGCGAGACAAATGGCCAATCACGAAAGGCACCATTAATTGCATGATGATGGAACCAATAGCATGCAGCGTGTCCGTTTCTCCTCCCTGTGTGTGCATCAGCAAACCAACCAGAATCGGCGAGAGAAACACGCCCAGAATGCTGGATGCAGAAGCACTACAAATTGCCGCCGCCACGTTACCGCCCGCCATTGAGGTATAGGCAATCGCCGATTGCACCGTCGCCGGGAGCGCACACAGATAGAGGAAGCCAAGATACAACGTTGGCGTCAGCACTACTGGCGACAGCAGGCTCATGCCGATTCCCAGCAAGGGGAATAGGAGAAATGTGCTGGCAAATACCACCAGATGCAAACGCCAGTGCCCCATACCTGCGGTAATCGCTTCACGCGATAGTTTCGCACCGTGCATAAAGAACAACAGAGCAATCGCTGCCGTTGTCAGGTTTTCAAAAAAAACCTTCGCGATACCTTGAGCAGGCAGAACCGATGCTGTTACCACAACCAAAACCAGAACCAATAAAAATTTATCAATACGTAACCGTTGCAACCACCCCATGTTTAACACCCTTCCCCTCGTTTGTGATCAACCCAATAAAACCCTAACAATACGGGCGATCCTAAGACCGCCCAAAATCATCGATAAATTTATTTACATACTGAAAATAATTTTCAACAAACCGTTAACTATCTGGGATAAGGTGCGGTAAATCTAGCTATTTTTCAGCGTAACCGCTTTTTTCTGCTCATGGGAAAGCAGCCCCAGCTCAATCAGCTCCATAACCTGAATCGCCTGATGCACACTGACGGGGTTTTCTCCCTTACCAAGCAGCGCATCGCGTATGGCGGCATAGTAAGCCGGATAGTTACCGGGTATCGTTGCGATCGTTTGTTCTGCCGTGATGCCATCATGAGATAGCGTCAGCACACCATCGCGCTTATCCTGTCCCCAATCAGCCAGCGGCGGGCGCTCACCCGCTTTCAGACGGTCTTCCTGTGGGTCGAGTCCGTATTTGACAAAACTGCCGCGCGTGCCATGTACGGTATAACGCGCAGACGTCGCGGCCACCAGCATACTGGCGTGCAGTACCACCCGACGCTGCGGGTAAATCAGCGTCGCATGGAAATAATCCGTTGCCTTACTCCCTGGTCTTAGTTGTGCCATATCTACCTGAATCGCGACAGGCAAGCCAAATAGCTCCAGAGCCTGATCCAGCAGATGAGGGCCAAGATCGTACCAAATCCCACTGCCAACGCTACCGTCCTCACGCCAGCGCTGACGAACTTCGGGGCGAAAACGATCGAAATGCGATTCCATGTATACCACATTCCCTAACGTTCCTGCCGACAGTAGCTGCTTTAGTGTCAAAAAGTCGCTATCCCAACGGCGGTTATGGAAAACGGAGAGGATTTTTTCGGCACGTTCGGCAATTGCCCCTAGTTCATGAGCTTGTGACAACGTCACCGTGAAGGGTTTATCGACGACAACATGCTTGCCCGCTTCCAGCGCCTGTTTCGCCAGCGGAAAATGTGTGTCATTGGGGGTCGGAATAACAATGAGGTCAATATCGTGAGCGTTAAATAACGCCTGAGGGTCTTTCTCTACCCGCAGACTTGCCCAATCCGCATGTACTTTTTCAGCACTACTGCTGGACACCGCCACCAGCTCCATACCTGCCGTACCGGCAATCAACGGCGCATGGAATGTCTTACTGGCATAGCCGTAACCCAGCAGCCCAACACGAACAGTCTCACTCATGACGATTCCCCTTAACTGATTTAACGTTGTGATTTCTCACTCAGTATATACCCGCTATCCGCCGGAGTGCAGAGAGGGATAACCGTCAGGGGAATCTGGCGTTAGCCGCTTACGGCATTGGGCATCCGCTCTTCCCATGCCACAGGCAGCGTTTTGGCAGCCGGATAATTGATTTCACTGCTGCGACGGCGAAAATCACTGGGGCTGACGCCGACCCGCTTACGGAATACGCGCGAGAAATAGAGCTGATCGTCATACCCTACCACGCGGCCAATGTTGGCGATGGATTCCTGCGTCGTTTGCAATAACAGTTTGGCACGGATCACGCGCTGATCTTCACGCCAGCGCAGGATATTAATCCCTACCTGCTCGCGGAACAGATGCGCCAGCCGCGACGGCGATAAACAAACATGCCGCGCCACTTCGTCAATACGCAGTTCACCCGCCAGATTACTGGTAATAAACTGGCAGGCTTCTATCACACGCGGATCCATGATCTTCTGCGGGCTCTGCGGATCTTCTTCCATCGCCCTGAGCAACAGACGTTCTAGCAGATTCATCCCTAACTCTTCTGAAAAGCGCCGACCGGAACGCTGCGTCTGCTCGATATTGGCAAACAGCCTGTCGAACTCCAGCAGCAGTTGGTTATTCGGCAGGCTCATGCGGCCAATACCGCTGCTTTGGGTATGCCATTCCAGCCAGTCGGCCCAATAAGCGCGGGGACGAAAATAAACCCAGCGATGATACCAACAGTCGCTGCTTGGTGAACGGCCATAAAAATGTTTCGATTTCGGTGGGAACAACAGCAAATCGCCGGGATTACAGAAAAAGGCTTCATCCCCCTCAAAGACCTGTCCCTGTCCCTTCATGGTGAGATTAATGATGTAGCCTTTCATCCCATCGGGACGATCGATAAAGAAGTCAAGCGGCCCTTCTGCCAGAATCGGCGTCAAGCCGGCCACAAGGTAAGCGTTGAACGAATACCCCGGCAGCAGCGGATTCGGCTGAGATTCATGCGCCATACGGTGATACATCGAGCCTCCGGTACACGCTAATCAAATGAGAGAAAGCGGCAGGCATCGATCACCTACCGCGCAAACCGTTATACCGTTTTCTTCGCGAGCTGTTTGTAGCGGTCAAAGATAACCGCGGCCAGCAGAATCAGACCACGCACCACATACTGGGCAAACGGAGAAATATTCAGCAGGTTCATCGCGTTCTCTACTGTCCCCAAAATCAGCACCCCGGCCACCACGTAGGAGATTTTACCGATCCCACCTTTCAGGGATACCCCACCCAGCACACAGGCAGAAATGACAATCAACTCGTAACCGAGAGACGTCATCGGTTGGCCGCTGGTCATACGCGAGGCCAGAATGATCCCCGCCGCGGCAGATACCAGACCGGATAAGGCGAAAATGATAATCTTGGTACGCACGACGGGAACACCCGCCAGACGCGCCGCCTCTTCATTGCCGCCAATCGCCAGCGTATTGCGGCCAAAGGTAGTTTTATTCAGCAGCAGGCCAAACACAATCATGCAGCCAATGGTGATCCAAATGGGCGCAGGTAAGCCCAGCCAGTTGGCATAGCCCAGTTCAAAGAAACGCTCATCTTCAATCCCTACCGCTTTACCATCGGAGATGATGTATGCCAGGCCGCGCGCGATCTGCATGGTCGCGAGTGTGGTGATCAACGCATTAATCTTCAAACGGGCAATCACGAAACCGTTGAGCAACCCGAACGCCACACCCAGCAGCAAGCCGGCACTGACGCCAATCCACAGGCTTTCACTGATATTGATCACCACCGCCGTCGCGACACCAGCACAGGCGATGATCGAGGCCACCGACAGGTCAAAATCGCCAGACGCCAGACAGAACAGCATCCCGCAAGCCACCATACCAGACATGGAGATCGCCAGCCCTAACCCTTTCATATTGATAAACGTGGCAAAATTTGGGACGAAAATGGCGCAGCCGAGGAACAGCACAGCAAAAACCACCAACATGCCATAGTTATCCCAAACACGGGATAATCCCGTACCGCTGTTCTTCTTTTCTGAGGTTGCAGACGTAACCGTTGACATTATTTTGCTCCTTCGCGGTCAGGCAACCGCAGATTCGATATCGGGGGTTCGTAACATCGCCAGACTAAGCACGTTCTGCTCTGTGGCATCGGCATGCAGCAGTTCACCGGAGACGGCGCCTTCCCGCATGACAATGATCCGGTCGGCCAGTCCCAACACTTCGGGTAAATCGCTGGAGGCAAATAGCACCGCGATCCCCTGATTCGCCAGTTCATAGATGACATGATAAATTTCGTGCTTCGCACCGACATCAATGCCGCGCGTCGGCTCATCGAGCAAAATGACCTTCATCTCTTCGGACAGCCAGCGGCCAAGAATGGCTTTCTGCTGGTTGCCCCCGGAAAGGTTCATAATCAGTTGCTCATCGGACGGCGTTTTGATGTTCAATGCGTCAATACGCTGTGCGGCGTTATCCGCTTCCCACTGATTATTAATAATAAAACCGGCTTTCAGGCTCTTACGTCTCGCGCTGATATTGATGTTGTCACGCACCGAATGCACTGGAATGATGCCGTCTGCTTTACGATCTTCCGGGCAGAGCATCACCCCCTGACGAATCGCATCAATGGGAGAATTCACCACCAGCGGTTGACCATCCAACAGCACCTGACCACCGGTGATTTTGGTCGCGCCAAATAGCCCTTTCATGAGTTCACTACGGCCCGCCCCGACCAGACCAAATAGCCCGACAATTTCCCCCTGCTTTACATTCAGGGAAATCGTAGATTTCACACCCGGCGCGTTGACGTCTTTCAGCGTCAAACGCTCTGCACCGTGTGGACGCGGCGCATAACCATAGATATCGCCCAGATTACGCCCGACCATCGCCTGAACCAGCGACGCATGGTTCACCTCCTGCATATCGTCAAACGTGCGCACGTAGCGGCCATCTTTAAACACGGTAATAGCATCACTCAGCGCAAAAATTTCTTCCATCCGGTGCGAAACGTACAAAATGACCCGGCCTTCGCTACGCAATTCTTTAATCACACGGAAAAGCTGCTCGATTTCACGGGCAGAGAGCGAACTGGTCGGTTCATCAAAAGCAATAATTTTGGCGTTACGCGCTAACGCCTTGGCGATTTCCACCATCTGCCATTGCCCGATAGACAGATATTTCAGCGGGGTATCAGGATCGATATCTAATCCCAGATGTTGTAACTGGAGCGTGGCTTCATAGCGCAGCAACGCGTAGTTCACCATGCCGTATTTATGCGGCAGTTGGCCCAGATAGATGTTCTCAGCGACCGTCATTTCCGGCACCAGATGCAGTTCCTGATAAATGATAGCCACGCCCGCATTCAGGGCATCCATCGTGTTAGTAAACTGCACGGATTTGCCCTGAATATGGATTTCGCCCGCAGACGGTGAATAGTTGCCGCTCAGAATCTTTAACAGCGTCGATTTGCCCGCCCCGTTTTCCCCCATCAATGCATGAATCTGGCCGGCATGGCAGGAAAAACTGATATCCGAAAGTGCCTTAACGCCGGGAAACGCTTTACCAATTCCATGAAACGACAAATAGGGTGACTGTGCTGCCATGTCTGTTTCCTCATCACGATGCAGGTAGCGCGGATAACCTCGATCAGCAAAGGAGCGAGATACCGAGGGCGACCACGGTGCGAGGCGTCCCTGCGACAACCTCATCACCGTGTTTCCCTCTAAAAACACGCTTAAGTGAACAACATTACGATTACATCAGGCCTTTCTTCTCCAGTTCGACCTTGAAGTTGTCACGCGTAATCAGCACCACATCGGTCACTTCGGTGAATTTTTGCGGTTCCACGCCTTTAGTGACCCAGTCATTCAGCATCTGAATACTCTTGTAGCCGTGGATATCGGGGCTAGGCAGCAGTGAGCCGAAGAACCCCGTCGCCTGACCTTTGGACAGTTCGCTCACCGCATCCACGCCGTAAATACCGATCCCAATCACGTTTGCAGCCTTAAACCCCTGACCTTCCGTTGCACGCACGCCACCCAGCACGGTATTGTCGTTCATGCCGACAATCAGCCAGTTTTTGACTTTCGGATGCTGCACCAGCATGGAGTTGGCGGCGTCAAACGCGCCGGGGATATCGTTAGATTTGGTGGGCACCTGATAGATCTGTTTTTCCGGGAAGCCCGCCGCCTTCAGCGCATCCATAGAGCCAGACGTACGGCGACGCGCGGTATCCAGTTCATTGGCAGTAATCGCCATCACGGCCGTTTCATCCACTTTCCAGCCGCGTTTCGTCATCTCTTTATACAGTTCTTGTCCCTGACGCTCGCCAATCTTGGTGGCCGCCATCATCACCAGCGGCACCGTATCCATCGGCTGGCCTTTCGCATTCACAAACTGATCGTCAACCGCGATCACTTTCAGATCGTAGCTGCGCGCTTTTGCTATAATGGCTGGCCCCAGTTTCGGATCGGGCGTACAAATAACAAAACCTTTTGCCCCGCTGGCTGCCAGGCTATCAATCGCGTTCAGGGTTTTTTCTCCGTCTGGAACCGCAATTTTTATCACATCAAATCCGAGGTCTTTTCCTGCTTTATCCGCAAATTTCCATTCGGTCTGGAACCAGGGTTCTTCCGGTTGTTTAACCAGAAATCCCAGCTTTAAGTTCTCTGCCATAGCTGATTGTGACATAACCGCAGCCAACCCAATTGCTGCCAGCGCCTTAGTGAATTTATGCATGATGTTCTCCGGGGTAATTATCTTTTCGTTCGCCAGCAACGCCGACACGCGTTCACGTTGTGGGTAAGGTATTTCCGGTCTGGATAAAGGAAAAACACGGACTTAGCGCAGTTCCTTTACTCAGTAGCATTCAGACGCTTTATGTTTTAGTCGTTATTTCCGGTCTGAATATAGAGCTTTATCACATCCCGGAACAATGACAGGTTTGTGCATACATTTAGCAATTTTAACCAATCATTAACCTTTGACGGGCTTCACAAAATGGCTGCGGGCGACAGAAAAATACATACTTCCAGCTAACCGCTCCTAACCGCCTCTCGTTGTCCCTGCCTATCGTAAACAGCATCGATCTGGGATTAATGAGGAGCAAAGCATGAGTGCGGGTGCTATTACGATAGGCCTCGACTTCGGCAGTGATTCGGTACGCGCCTTAGCCGTTGACTGCCAAAGCGGGCAAGAGCTGGAAACAGAAGTGGTCTACTACCCCCGCTGGCGTGAGGGTCACTATTGTCAGCCTGCCAACAACCAGTTCCGCCATCATCCGCTGGACTACATCGAATCGCTGGAACAGGCGATTAACGTGGTGGTTTCCCGCCTGACGAGCGAACAGCGGCAACACATCATCGCTATTGGTGTGGATTCAACCGGATCGACGCCCGCACCGATCGATGAACACGGTCAGATCCTCGCGCTGCGTCCCGAATTTGCCGACAATCCGAATGCGATGTTCGTGCTGTGGAAGGATCACACGGCAATAGAAGAAGCCGAAGCCATTAACGCGCTCTGCCGTAGCGGCCAATTTCCGGATTACACCCGCTATATCGGCGGCGTGTATTCATCAGAATGGTTTTGGGCCAAAATCCTGCATGTCACACGCGAAGATGCCGACGTGCGTCAGGCGGCTGTGTCCTGGATCGAACTGTGTGATTGGGTGCCCGCTCTGCTTTCTGGCACGCAGGCACCGGAGGATATCCGTCGGGGACGATGCAGCGCCGGACACAAATCTCTCTGGCACCCAAGTTGGGGCGGATTGCCGCCGCAAGATTTCTTACACGCGCTCGATCCCTGCCTGACCGAAAAATTACAGTATCCGCTATTTACCGACACCTGGACCGCCGAACAACCGGTCGGCACTATCACCGCCGAGTGGGCGCAACGGCTTGGTGTTCCTGACACGGTCATCCTCTCTGGCGGTGCGTTTGACTGCCATGTTGGCACCGTTGGGGCTGGCGCTCAGCCTTATACGCTGGTCAAAGTGATCGGCACGTCCACCTGCGACATTCTGATCGCCGATGATGCACGCATTGCCGATCGCACCATCGCCGGGATCTGTGGGCAGGTCGACGGCAGCGTCGTCCCCGGCTATATCGGTCTCGAAGCCGGACAGTCTGCTTTCGGTGACATGTACGCCTGGTTTGGACGGCTGTTGGGCTGGTCGTTACAGGAAGCGGCGCACGACTATGCCGAACAAGGTCATCCCGAACTCAAAACGTCGCTACAGGCGATGGAGGCCAAGCTACTGGAGCGGTTGACTCATCGCTGGGCGGAGAACCCGACTCTCGATCACCTGCCCATCGTGCTGGACTGGTTTAACGGCCGCAGAACGCCGTTCGCTAATCAGCGATTAAAAGGTGTGATTACCGATCTCAATCTGGGCACCGATGCCCCCACGCTATTCGGCGGTTTTATTGCTGCGACGGCCTTTGGCGCCCGCGCGATTATGGAATGCTTTGAAGATCAGGGCGTCCCCGTTGAGAACGTATTGGCGCTGGGCGGTATCGCGCGGAAATCCCCTGTCATCATGCAGGTGTGTACTGACGTGATGAATCGCCCGTTGCAGATCGTCGCCTCCGATCAGTGCTGTGCGCTCGGTGCGGCGATCTTTGCCGCCGTCGCCGCAGGTGTTCACAAGGATATTCCGACGGCACAACAGCACATGGCCAGTGGCGTAGAACGCACCTTAATACCAGACAGTCAGCGCGTCGCCCGCTACCAGCAGCTTTATGAACGCTATCAGCAGTGGTGCCGCCTCGCGGAACCTGCCTATAGCCCATCGTCTACGGCAAAAAACTAATTTTTATCCCTCTGGGGATCACGTTACAGGAGTCATCATGGATCATTTTAAGCAGCTTGAAGTCTGGTTCGTCATCGGCAGCCAGCATCTTTATGGGCCGGAAGCGTTACGTCAGGTAAAAGAGAATGCGGAAAAGGTCGTCGCCGGGTTAAATCAACAGGCCAATCTGCCGGTTAAGCTGGTACTCAAGCCGCTGGTGAAAACACCCGATGAGATTCTGGCGCTGTGTCGTGATGCCAACTATCAGGATAGCTGCATCGGTCTGCTGACCTGGCTGCATACCTTCTCACCTGCCAAAATGTGGATTGGCGGCCTGAGCGTGCTTAATAAACCGCTGCTGCAATTCCACACTCAGTTTAATGCCGAAGTGCCGTGGGATACGATGGACATGGATTTCATGAATCTGAACCAGACGGCACATGGCGGGCGTGAATTTGGTTTCATCGGCGCGCGGATGCGGCAGGCACATCAGGTCGTCGTCGGTCACTGGCAGGATAAAAACGCCCATGCCCGTATCGGCAAATGGATGCGGGTAGCCGCTGCGATCCAGGAAAGCAAACAACTGAAGGTCGCCCGCTTTGGCGATAACATGCGTGAAGTGGCCGTTACCGAAGGCGATAAAGTGGGCGCGCAAATTCAGTTCGGTTACAGCGTCAGCGCCTGGGGACTGGGCGATTTAGCCGCCGTAGTCGATGCGGTATCCAAAGGCGATATCGATGCGTTGGTCGATGAGTATGAAGCCAGCTATCAATTGACGGATGCAGTGAAACTCAACGGGGCTAACCGTCAAAATCTGTTCGATGCAGCACAAATCGAACTCGGGATGAAACGTTTTCTGGAACAAGGTGGCTATCACGCGTTCACCACCGATTTTGAAAACCTGTACGGTTTGAAACAACTGCCGGGGCTGGCGGTACAGCGGTTGATGCAGCAAGGCTATGGTTTCGGTGGCGAAGGTGACTGGAAAACCGCCGCGCTGCTGCGCATTATGAAAGTGATGGCGGGCGGTTTGCCGGGAGGCACGTCCTTCATGGAGGATTACACTTATAATTTCCAGAGCGGCAACGATCTGGTCGTCGGTTCCCACATGCTGGAAGTTTGCCCCACGATCGCCAAAGAACAGAAGCCGATTCTGGATGCGCAATACCTTGGCATTGGCGGAAAAGCCGATCCTGCCCGCCTGATTTTCTCAACGCCAGCCGGACCATCACTCAACGCCAGCGTGATCGATATCGGCGACCGCTTCAGGATGCTGGTGAATCTGGTTGATACTATCGAACAACCTCGCCCACTGCCGAAATTGCCAGTAGCCCGCGCCATCTGGAAAGCGCAACCGTCGCTGGACGTGGCGGCTGAAGCCTGGATTCTGGCGGGCGGCGCGCACCACACCGTCTTCAGTCAGGCGCTGGATCTCGAACACATGCGGCTTTATGCAGAAATGCAGAACATTGAACTGCTGGTGATCGACAACGACACCCGACTCCACGAATTCAAAGATGCCCTGCGCTGGAACGAGGTGTATTACAAACTTTGCAGTCGTTAAGTCCGAAATCAGGGGTGGGTTGTCTATGGATTTATCGTCCGTACGCAACCTGCCCTTTTATAGGCATTACCTTTCCGATTTTCCCTACGTGATCACCCAGCGACTCGACAGAGACTTATTATTCGTCATATTTTCCTGTCAATTTCCTCTTTTGCATTTTCGCTCGTTTGTTATTGAAAAATAAGCGTACTTTTTACATCGCCCTCTAGACAGGACTTCGTGCTTGAATATACTTAGTCATCTCAATCACATAACTATTAGACTCATTCACCATGACCGTCCATCACTATTTACTCAAATTCAGGAAAGTCAATTCAACAGAAAGTCTGGAAAAACTCTTCGATCACCTCAATTACTCTCTGACAGACAGTCAGGAAATCATCAACATGTATCGTGCGGCAGATCATCGGCGGGCTGAACTGGCATCCGGCGGGCGCTTATTCGATCTCGGCTGTGTGCCAAAATCTGTCTGGCATTACGTGCTGTAGTTAGCAATTATGACCTGCGACAAAAAGCATAATTATGCAATAATTTCCCTCCGGGCAGTTGCGCTGAACGCACTCTGCGTTACTGTCTGATAGCCCGGCATCTCCTTTATTAAGGGAACCCCATGAAGGGGATGGCGATAACCCTACTTTGGGTATGTTGTCGAAAACCCAACAATGCCTGATAATAGTCCGGTTTTGTTTTGTAGGCACCGTAATGACCGAATACGCATTGCTCTTTGTGAGCATCCTTCTGGTAAATAATTTCGTCTTAGTGAAGTTTCTTGGGCTGTGCCCCTTTATGGGCGTGTCCAAAAAGCTGGAGACGGCGATTGGCATGGGAATGGCGACCACGTTTGTGATGACGTTAGGTTCCATGTTTTCCTGGCTGATCAACGAATTCATTCTCGTTCCTTTTGATATTCTCTACTTACGCACGATGGCCTTTATTCTGGTGCTCGCTGTCGTGGTGCAGTTTTCCGAGATGTTCGTGCGTAAAGTCAGCCCTGAACTGTATCGCCTGCTGGGGATTTTCCTGCCGCTGATTACCACCAACTGTGCCGTACTTGGCGTCGTGCTGCTTAACATCAATCTGTCGCACGGTTTCCTGCAATCGACGATTTATGGCTTCGGCGGTGCTGCGGGCTTCTCGCTGGTGATGGTACTCTTCGCCGCCATTCGTGAACGCCTCGCGGTGTCGGATATTCCTGCGCCGTTCCGGGGATCGTCTATCGCGCTGATCACCGCCGGCCTCATGTCGCTGGCGTTTATGGGCTTTACCGGGCTGGTGAAATTCTGATGTTCGCTATCTGGATCGCCATTGCGGCATTAAGCGCCCTCGCGCTGGTATTCGGTCTGGTGCTTGGCTATGCGTCCCGTCGTTTTGAAGTCGAAAACGATCCGATCGTGGAAGAAGTAGAGGCCATGCTGCCCCAAAGCCAGTGCGGTCAGTGCGGTTACCCAGGCTGTCGGCCTTACGCCGAAGCGGTCGCGTTGAATGGTGAAAACATTAATAAATGTGGCCCCGGCGGCGAAGCAATGATGCTGAAGCTGGCTGAAAAGCTCAATGTCGATCCGCAGCCGCTGGAAGGCGATGCTAACGTTCAAGCTCCAGCGCGCCGCGTTGCCTGGATCGATGAAAGCAACTGCATAGGCTGCACCAAATGCATTCAGGCCTGTCCGGTTGATGCCATCATCGGCAGTACCAAAGCGGTACACACCGTCGTCAGCGATTTATGCACCGGCTGCGATCTTTGCGTCTCCCCTTGCCCTACGGACTGTATCGAATTACGTCCCATCGCGCCGACTCCCGCTAACTGGAAATGGGATCTCGATACGATTCCAGTACGCGTTATTCAAGTAGAACACCATGCTTAAGCTGTTTTCCGCCTTTAGAAAAGACAGGATCTGGGATTTCGACGGAGGCATTCACCCGCCGGAAATGAAGACGCAGTCCAGCCGAATGCCACTGCGTCAGATCCCGCTGCCAGAACAGTTCATTATTCCACTCAAGCAGCATCTGGGGCCGGAAGGTGAGATCTGCGTCAGCGTCGGCGATAAGGTACTGCGTGGTCAGCCGCTGACGCGGGGAAAAGGCCGTACCTTGCCCGTTCACGCCCCAACGTCAGGAACGGTGAGCGCGATCCGCCAGCATACGACGGCGCACCCTTCTGGCCTGTCCGAACTCAGCATCATTATCGTGCCGGACGGCGACGATCGCTGGTGCGAACGCCAGACTTTTACCGATTATCACGCACAAAGCACCGATACCCTGCTTGCCCACCTGCATCAGGCTGGCATCGCGGGTTTAGGCGGTGCCGGGTTCCCTACTGCGGCCAAACTACAGGGGGGAATGCGCGGGATTGAAACGCTGATCATCAACGGCGCAGAATGTGAACCCTATATCACCGCCGACGATCGACTCATGCAGGAGTGCGCCGACGAGATTATTCAGGGTGTCGAGATTCTGTCATTCTTGTTGCAGCCGAAGCGCATTCTGATTGGGATCGAAGACAACAAACCGGAAGCTATCAGCGCCCTACGGTTGGCCTTGGGTAAACGCAGTGACATGCAGTTACGCGTTATTCCCACCAAGTACCCATCGGGCGGAGCCAAACAGCTCACCAAAATTTTGACGGGCAAAGAAGTTCCGTTCGGTAAACACTCCGCCGCGATTGGCGTATTAATGCAAAACGTCGGTACGGCGTTCGCAATCAAACGCGCCGTGATCGACGGCGAACCGCTCACCGAGCGCGTGGTAACGCTGACCGGTGAAGCACTGCGCCAGCCGGGTAACGTGTGGGCACGGTTGGGGACGCCCGTACGCCACCTGCTTAAACAGGGCGGCTTTCATGTCCACAAACAGCCAATGGTGGTGATGGGGGGCCCACTGATGGGCTTTACATTGCCGTCGCTGGATGTGCCGATCGTTAAAATCAGCAACTGTCTGCTCGCGCCGTCGCATACGGAAATGGAGCCAGTTGCCGAAGAGCAATCCTGCATTCGCTGTAGCAAATGTGCCGATGCCTGTCCTGCTGGCCTTCTGCCGCAGCAGCTTTACTGGTTCAGTCGCGGGCAAGAACATGAAAAAGCCCGCCATCACCATCTGTTTGACTGTATCGAATGCGGTGCCTGTGCTTACGTCTGCCCCAGCAATATTCCGCTGGTGCAGTACTATCGTCAGGAAAAAGCCGAAATTCGCGCCATAGACGAAGATGCGCAGCGTGCCGCGCAGGCCAAAGAACGCTTTGACGCTAAACAAGCCCGTCTGGAACGAGAAAAAATCGCACGCGAACTACGGCATAAACAAGCTGCCGCTGGCGTATCCACCAGTGATAAAGATGCGGTGCAGGCCGCACTGGAGCGCGTGCGTCGTAAGCAAACGACGGCAACAGAGATCGGAGCACCAATTACGGTCACACCCGATGCACAGCCGGATAACAGCGCCGCTATCGCCGCACGCGCCGCGCGCAAAGCACAAGTCCGTGAAAAGCAGGCACGGCAAGAAGGGCCTGTGGTTGATGATCCAACAACCGAGTCTGACCCACGTAAAGCCGCTGTAGCGGCGGCGCTTGCCCGAGTCAAAGCCCGTAAAGCCGCGCAGCAACCTGCAACCGATACGCAAGCATCTGCGCTATCTGCCGCTTCAGAAGTAACGACAGAACCTACCGCAACGGTGGAAATCGCAGAACCCGAAGATCCGCGTAAGGCCGCTGTTGTCGCCGCCATCGCTCGCGTTAAAGCCCGTAAAATCGCGCAGCAATCTGCAACTGATACGCAAGCACCTGCGCTATCTGCTGCTTCAGAGGTAATGACCGAACCTACCGCAACGGTGGAAATCGCAGAACCCGAAGATCCGCGTAAGGCCGCTGTTGCCGCTGCCATCGCTCGCGTCAAAGCCCGTAAAGTCGCGCAGGCATCGTCACGTCAAGAGGAATAAATGGCTTTTAGAATTGCGAGTTCACCGTTTACACATAACCAGCAGCGCACACAGCGCATCATGCTATTGGTTATTCTGGCCTGCTTGCCGGGCATGCTGGCGCAGTATTATTTCTTTGGCTACGGCAACCTGATTCAGGTCGGATTAGCGTCGGCCACCGCGCTGATTGCGGAAGGCGTGACGCTGTCACTAAGAAAATTCTCGGTGCGCACCACGCTGGCAGACAATTCCGCATTATTGACCGCCGTGCTGCTCGGTATCAGCCTGCCGCCACTTGCCCCATGGTGGATGGTCGTCATGGCAACGGTCTTCGCCATCATTATCGCCAAACAACTGTATGGCGGGCTGGGACAAAACCCCTTTAACCCCGCCATGATTGGCTATGTGGTACTGCTGATCTCTTTTCCGGTGCAGATGACAAGCTGGTTGCCGCCTGCGCCATTGCAAACCATTCCTGTCGGTTTCCATGATGCGCTCATCATCATCTTTACCGGCCACACGCCTGACGGGCACACCATGCAGCAGTTGATGCACAACGTCGATGGGGTCAGCCAGGCTACTCCGCTGGATACGTTCAAAACCAGCCTGCGATCTGGTCAAACGCCGCAGGATATTCTGCAACAACCGATGTTTGCCCAATCGTTGTCTGGCATTGGCTGGCAGTGGGTGAATATCGGTTTTCTTATCGGTGGGCTATTTTTGCTGATGCGTGGCAGCATTCGTTGGCATATTCCGGTCAGTTTCCTGCTGTCGCTGATGTTCTGTGCCGCGCTAAGCTGGATCATCGCGCCGGAGAAATTCGCGCCGCCGATGCTGCATCTGCTGTCTGGTGCCACCATGCTTGGCGCATTTTTCATCGCGACCGATCCGGTTACCGCGTCAACCACAAACCGTGGCCGCCTGATTTTCGGCGCATTGATTGGGCTACTGGTCTGGCTGATTCGCACTTACGGCGGTTACCCGGATGGTGTGGCGTTCGCCGTCTTGCTGGCGAATATTACCGTGCCGCTGATTGACTATTACACCAAGCCACGCGCTTACGGCCACCATCGCTAAGGAGACGCCCATGATATCGACAATGCGTCGCCACGCGACCACACTGGCTCTGTTTGCCGCGTTCACGACTGCCGTCACGGCTGTGGTGAACATGCTGACGGAACCGACAATTTCGCATCAGGCGATGTTGCAGCAAAAAATGCTGTTGGATCAGGTCGTTCCTGCCTCGTTATATAACAGCGACATGCAACAAGAGTGTTACGTTGTCACCAATCCGGCATTGGGTTCGTCCTCTCCGCAGCGCGTATTCATCGCGCGTCAGGACGGTAAACCCGTTGCCGCCGCACTGGAAAGTACCGCGCCGGATGGCTATTCTGGTGCCATCCGCCTACTGGTGGGCGCCGATTTTCATGGCAAGGTACTCGGCGTTCGCGTGACCGAGCATCATGAAACGCCGGGGTTAGGTGATAAGATCGAGGTACGCATCTCTGACTGGATCACCCGATTCAGTGGACAAACGGTGCAGGACGAGCGCGATGCCCGTTGGGCAGTGAAGAAAGAAGGCGGAATGTTTGATCAATTTACCGGAGCCACCATTACGCCACGCGCTGTCATTAATAGCGTAAAACGCAGCGCACTTTACCTGCAAACGCTGCCGTCACAAATCAACACGCTATCCGCCTGTGGAGAAAACCAATGAGTCAAACCAAAGCGCTTTTCATTGAGGGGTTATGGAAAAACAACTCAGCACTGGTTCAATTACTGGGGCTTTGCCCCCTGTTAGCCGTCTCATCAACCGCCACTAACGCGCTGGGCTTAGGGCTGGCAACGACATTGGTTCTCACCTGTACCAACATGGCCATCTCCGCACTGCGCCGCTGGGTGCCAGCGGAAATCCGTATTCCAATTTACGTCATGATCATTGCCTCGGTGGTCAGCACCGTGCAGATGTTGATCAACGCTTACGCTTACGGGTTATATCAATCGTTGGGGATCTTTATTCCGCTGATCGTGACGAACTGTATCGTTATCGGCCGTGCAGAAGCCTTCGCATCCAAGAATGCCGTCTTCCCTTCGGCGATTGACGGCCTGGCAATGGGCCTGGGCGCAACCAGCGCACTGGTGGTGCTCGGTTCCTTACGTGAAATTCTGGGTAATGGCACGCTGTTCGACGGCGCGGATTTGCTACTAGGCAGTTGGGCTAAAGCGATCCGTATTGAGGTGGTTCATCTTGATTCCCCCTTCCTGCTGGCGATGCTGCCACCGGGTGCCTTTATCGGTCTGGGACTCTTGCTGGCTGCGAAATATGTGATCGATGAAAAAATGAAACAGCGCCGGGTTCGTGCCGCTGTCGCGGAAGGGAAAACCGCACCGACAACCGGTGCCGTAGGGGAATCGCTGTGAACAAGGCCAAACGGGTTGAGATTTTAACGCGTCTGCGCGCTAACAATCCTCACCCCACGACGGAGTTAAATTTCAGCACGCCGTTTGAACTCCTCATCGCAGTACTGCTTTCGGCACAGGCAACCGATGTCAGCGTCAATAAAGCAACGGCAAAACTCTACCCTGTTGCCAACACGCCGGAAGCGCTGCTCGCTCTTGGCGTAGACGGCGTGAAAGAGTACATCAAGACGATCGGGCTATTTAACAGCAAAGCCGAGAACGTCATTAAGACCTGCCGTTTGCTGCTGGAAAAGCATCAAGGACAGGTTCCTGAAGATCGTTCGGCACTGGAGGCCTTACCCGGCGTAGGACGAAAAACGGCAAACGTGGTGCTGAATACCGCGTTTGGCTGGCCGACGATTGCCGTTGATACCCACATCTTTCGCGTCAGCAACCGTACAGGGTTTGCGCCAGGTAACAATGTTGAACAGGTAGAAGAAAAACTGCTGAAAGTCGTCCCGGCAGAATTTAAAGTCGATTGCCACCACTGGCTCATCCTGCATGGTCGTTATACCTGCATCGCCCGTAAACCACGCTGTGGTTCCTGCCTGATTGAAGATTTGTGTGAATTTGGCGAGAAGATCGACGCCTAGAATCTGGTGGTCTGGCGCGCCCCTCGCACCAGACTTTCCTTTCGATAATTCCACGTACTGCCCTGCCTTTTCTTATCAGAAAACCCACGAGCCTCTCTTTCATCATGCTGTCTATTCAATGAACCTCAGCGTATTTCACGCTCAATAACCTGTATAAAAACACACATAACCACTATTTAAGGCTAATAAGTTATTTTTAATAGAAAATTTATCGATTGAAAGTAACCTTAGGTGATTATATCAATATCCATTTTGTTACGTGCATTTGATGCATTTTTGCACTCACTACATATACAGTTATATGCAAAAGATTAAACCTGATATTCATATAATATTAATTGTATTATCTTTATTTTAAATAAAAAGCAGATTATATCACTTTTATAAAAATCAAATACGGCAATCCGATATAATCATTCAAAGCAAAAGAAAGTTATGAAATTAAACTCTGCATAATATTTGATTTCTGGTTTTATCCCACGACAAAACCCACTTGTAACAAAACATGTCAAATGACTTGTCTGTCCGTAAAATAACGTCAATATAACGCGGTTTTTCCTCCCCATAACAATGAAAAGAGGACGCAGTTCCACTGCTTCACTCTTGTTATTTTCTCGTTAAAAAAAACGAGATATGTAAAATCAGAGGTCTTTGTGTCAACAGCAAACAACAACAACGAATCCACCGAAAGCGTCAGCATGAACGCTTTCAAACAACCAAAAGCCTTTTATCTCATCTTCAGCATTGAGCTGTGGGAGCGTTTTGGTTACTACGGCCTGCAAGGCATCATGGCGGTTTATCTGGTCAAAATGCTGGGTATGTCCGAAACCGACTCTATCACCCTCTTCTCCTCGTTCAGCGCGCTGGTATATGGTTTCGTCGCCATTGGCGGCTGGTTGGGTGATAAAGTGCTCGGCACCAAACGGGTGATCATACTCGGTGCTATCGTCCTGGCGTTTGGCTATACCATGATTGCCTACTCAGGCCACAGCGTGACTTGGGTCTATATCGGTATGGCGACCATTGCCGTCGGTAACGGATTGTTTAAAGCTAACCCATCAGCTCTGCTCTCGACCTGCTATGCGAAAGACGATCCGCGTCTGGACGGTGCTTTCACCATGTACTACATGTCGGTGAACATCGGTTCCTTCTTTTCTATGCTGGCCACGCCAGTACTGGCCGCACACTATGGCTGGAGCGTCGCTTTCTCCCTGAGCGTGGTCGGTATGATTCTGACGCTGGTCAACTTTATGTTTTGCCGTAAGTGGGTCAGCACACAAGGTTCTCAGCCCGACTTCCAACCAATCAATCTACTGAAGCTGGCAGTGACGCTTGCAGGCATTGTTGTGCTGGTCGCCATTTCCACCTGGCTGCTGCACAATCAGAGCGTCGCACGTTGGATTCTGACGCTGATTTCACTGGCGGTGGTGGCTATCTTTATTAAAGAGATGTCGGCAGTGAACGGTGCTGAACGCCGGAAAATGATCGTCGCGCTGCTGCTGATGCTGGAAGCCGTGATCTTCTTTGTGCTTTACAACCAGATGCCGACCTCGCTGAACTTCTTTGCGATTCGTAACGTTGAGCATTCCATTTTAGGTTTTTCTTTTGAGCCAGAGCAATATCAGGCGCTTAACCCATTCTGGATCATGGTTGCCAGCCCGATTCTGGCTGCGGTTTACAACAAAATGGGCGACCAACTACCGATGGCGCACAAATTTGCGATTGGTATGGTGCTGTGCTCTGGCGCGTTTCTGGTGCTGCCGTGGGGTGCCAGCATGGCCAATGAACAGGGTATCGTGTCCGTCAACTGGCTGATCCTCTGCTATGGCTTGCAGAGTATTGGTGAATTGATGATTTCCGGTCTGGGGCTGGCAATGGTCGCCCAACTGGTGCCACAGCGTCTGATGGGCTTCATCATGGGGGCCTGGTTCCTGACGTCAGCGGGTGCCGCGATTGTTGCAGGCTACGTTGCTAACATGATGGCCGTACCTGAAAATGTCGTCGATCCGCATGCGTCCCTTGAGATTTATAGCAATGTCTTCATGCAGATTGGCATCGTTACTGGCATCATCGCCGTTCTGATGCTGCTGACCGCACCGAAACTGACGCGTATGACGCAGGATGATGTGGTTGACCCCACTGAGGATGTCGTCACTACCGTAGCCTCAGCCTGATAACCAGATTGCACACCTTACTCAAAGGAGGGTGTGCAGTGTTGGTGACGAGTAATCCAATCAAGCCGTAGAGAGTAAAAAGCCAGACAGCGTCTGGCTTTTCTACTTTAGTGCCCTATTCTGAATGACGTTACTTCACTGGCAGCGTGATGTCTTTGAACATCGCTTCAATTTCATCATTCGAACGTAGCGCAACGGCAGTATCGACGACATCACGCGTTAAATGCGGCGCAAAACGCTGGATGAAGTCATACATGTAGCTGCGCAGGAACGTGCTGCGACGAAAGCCGATTTTCGTCGTGCTATAGCTGAAGATGCTATTCGCGTTGATAGTTACCAGATCGGTTTCCGTTTGCGGGTCAACGGCCATATTCGCAATCACCCCCACCCCCAATCCTAAACGCACATAGGTCTTAATCACATCAGCATCTGTTGCGGTAAAGACGATGCGCGGCGTAAGACCTGCACGGTTAAACGCGGTATCCAGTTCAGAACGCCCGGTAAAACCAAAGGTATAGGTGACGATAGGATAAGCAGCCAACTCTTCGATAGAGATATCTGTTTTAGACGCCAGCGGATGATCGGGAGTGACCACCACGGCGCGATTCCAGTGGTAGCACGGCAGCATGATCAAATCGTCATACAGATGCAGCGCTTCGGTCGCAATCGCGAAATCCGCAGATCCTTTCGCTACCGCCTCGGCAATTTGCGTTGGCGAACCCTGATGCATGTGCAGTGACACGCGAGGATAGCGATCGATAAAACCTTTGATGACGCTTGGCAACGCGTAGCGTGCCTGTGTGTGCGTCGTCGCAACGTACAGCGACCCTTTATCGGGATAGGTGTGTTCTCCGGCAACCGCTTTGATGGCATCAACTTTTGACAACACTTCGCGCGCAATGCGGATAACTTCTTGCCCGGCAGGTGTCACCTGTGTCAGGTGTTTTCCACTACGGGCAAATATCTGAATGCCTAATTCATCCTCCAGCATACGGACCTGTTTACTGATCCCCGGCTGAGAGGTATACAACCCTTCTGCGGTAGAAGACACATTTAGGTTGTGATTAACAACTTCAACAATATAACGAAGCTGTTGTAGTTTCATAAATTTATCCCATTCCCAATTGAAGTGTGCGCGTGGCACCTCATGACGTTCTGACGACGTTCCGTTGTAGTGATTTTGATGACGCCTTAACCATCCGGCGCAGATTTCCATCAATTAATGTCATTTAATCATAAAAATTATTTTTATATAACCATTTTTACATGGCGGTCGTGATAAAGCATGCAGTGTGTGCGATTATCATCGAGGTAAACCGCATGATTCTCTATCACGGATCAACAATTTTCTTGCATCTGTTTTATCTGCAATTTTTTACGATCGAAAAAGCCAGCCTTGCGGCTGGCTTAATGCAATTATTTCACACACATAACACGCTTACAGCAAGAGGTTACTTCTTCCCTTCAACCCATTTTCCGTCAACGTAAAACGCAGACCACCCTGTTGCTTTGCCGTCTTTCTCTGACGAAATATACTGCTGCTTAGTCTTGCGGCTAAAACGCACCTGCGTCTTATTGCCGTCTTTATCGACCATCGGTGCCTCCGCCAAATAGCGCAATTTTTCTGGTAGGCGATCCTTGAAACGCACCAATTCTTCTACCAGCGGAGCCCGTGTTTCGCGCGATTTAGGGAAGGTATTCGCCGCAAGGAAAACGCCTGCCGCTCCGTCACGCAAGACGAAATAGGCATCGGATTTCTCACAAGGCAGTTCAGGCAATGGCACCGGATCTTCTTTCGGTGGCGCCACATCGCCATTACGCAGGATCTTACGTGTATTACTGCACGTCTCGCTGGTACAGGCCATGTATTTACCGAAGCGACCCATTTTGAGATGCATTTCGGCACCACATTTTTCGCACTCTACAATCGGACCGTCATAACCCTTGATGCGGAACTCACCCGCTTCGATCTCATATCCGTCACAGGCTGGGTTATTCCCACAAACGTGTAGCTTGCGCTGATTATCAATCAGGTAGCTGTCCATCGCCGTACCGCATTTTGCACAGCGACGGCGGGCACGCAGCGCGTTGGTTTCAGCATCATCGCCTTCCAACACGTTCAGCACTTCGTTTTCTGGTATCAGATTGATCGTGGTTTTGCAGCGCTCTTTTGGTGACAGCGCATAACCGGAGCAGCCCAGGAACACGCCGGTACTGGCGGTACGAATCCCCATTTGACGAGAGCACGTTGGGCAATCGATGCTGGTCAGCACCATCGCATTAGGACGCATCCCCCCCTCTTCAGGGTCCTGTTCGGCCTTCTCCAACTGCTGACTAAATTCGTTGAAGAACTCGTCCAATACCGCCTTCCATTCCGCCTGATTATTGGCGACCTGATCGAGACGACTTTCCATCCGTGCGGTGAAATCGTAGTTCATTAATTCACGGAAGTTTTCTTCCAGTCGATCGGTAACGATTTCGCCCATTTTCTCGGCGTAGAAACGGCGATTCTCCACCCGCACATACCCGCGATCCTGAATGGTGGAAATAATAGACGCATAGGTAGACGGACGACCAATCCCACGTTTTTCCAGCTCTTTAACCAGAGAGGCATCGCTGTAGCGCGCAGGTGGTTTAGTGAAGTGTTGCCCAGGCAGCAGTTTCTGCAACGACAACGGCTCACCTACCGCCACAGTTGGCAACGTGCGATCTTCATCATTTTTACGCAACGCTGGCATCACTTTCGTCCAGCCATCGAAACGCAACGTACGGCCTTTCGCGCGTAGTTGATAATCTGCGGCTTCCACGATTAACGTGGTGGAATCGTATTGCGCAGGCGTCATTTGACACGCGACAAACTGACGCCAAATCAACTGATACAGTTTCTGCGCATCGGCTTCCATATCTTTCAGGCTGTCGGCCAACACGCCAACATCGGAAGGACGAATCGCTTCGTGCGCTTCCTGCGAGTTTTCTTTACTGCTGTAAAAATTCGCAGATTCCGGCAGGTAACGCTTACCGAATGCTTCATCGATATAGCCGCGTACCATCGTTATGGCATCCTGACTCAGGTTTGTTGAGTCGGTACGCATGTAGGTAATGTAACCGGCTTCATACAGACGCTGCGCCATCATCATGGTTTTTTTCACGCCAAAACCCAGGCGCGTACTGGCAGCCTGTTGCAGCGTTGAGGTGATGAATGGTGCGCCCGGTTTGCTGCTGGTCGGCTTATCTTCTCGGTCAGCAACCACATAACGTGCTTTTTCAAGCAGGCTCACCGCCGCCAGCGTTTGATCTTTATTAACGGGCTTAAACGGTTTGCCGTTATGGTGCGTCACCTGCATTTGCAGTTGAACATCGCTGCTTGCCAACAAATCGGCGTGCAATTCCCAATATTCTTCCGGCACGAACGCTTTGATTTCGCGCTCGCGATCAACGATCAGGCGTACCGCAACCGACTGTACGCGCCCCGCAGACAGACCGCGGGCAATTTTTTTCCACAGCAGTGGGGAAACCATGTAACCCACCACGCGATCCATAAACCGACGCGCCTGCTGTGCATTAACACGGTCAATATTCAACGTGTCTGGTTTTTCAAACGCCTGTTTAATGGCATTTTTCGTGATTTCGTTGAACACCACGCGGCTAAAACGCTGATCGTCACCACCAATAATTTCCCGCAGGTGCCAGGCAATGGCTTCCCCTTCGCGGTCAAGGTCGGTTGCGAGATAGATGTGGTCGGCATTTTCCGCCAGCGTTTTTAATTCGGAGACAACCTTCTCCTTACCCGGCAGTATTTCGTAGTTGGCTTTCCAGCCATGATAAGGATCGACGCCCATACGATTAACCAGCGCGGATTTCTCATCCTTTTTGACTTTCTTTTTCGTTTTATCTTTCGTTGAGTCTGCGCTCTTTTTACTGACTGAGCCACTCGTCGGCAAATCGCGCACATGACCGACGCTGGATTTCACCACGTAGTCATTGCCTAGATACTTGTTGATCGTTTTGGCTTTTGCCGGGGACTCGACGATAACGAGAGCTTTACCCATATGTACTATTACCTGCTGAATTCTTCTGAAAATCAGATATTTTTCGGGGCATCCAGAGCGGATTCTACTGACTGCGCAAAATCCCACACTCTACCTGATAAATGCTGTCACGCAACCTAATTAGCGTGGAAATCCTGTTTTATCCACATCCTGCCACACTGAATATCGGCAGGTAAGCCCCTAAAATGTAGCCCATTTGCATCATAATCTGCCCTTTACGCTGAAGCCGTATCGCAGTACCCTTTCGGGTTATGCAGCAAGTTGCGATAGCGCGATGACTTATTGAAATCGCTACGTTGATTTTCGCAACAGCCGTGTTGATACCGTACAACGCGCCCCGTTTTCAAGGGTGAATAAGGAGTCACAACCATGTCGCCTGAACATCAGGTTAACGAAGAAAAGCGTCCTATTGACCGTCAGAGCTTATTAGTTGAAGCCAATCACATCATTAAACATCACGATGATTATTTGCATGGTATGGTCGCTGAGAGCGTAGAGCAAAAAAACGGTGTGCTGGTTTTTCGCGGTGAGTTTTTTCTCGATGAGAAAGGAATGCCAACCTTAAAAAGCACGGCGGTATTTAATATGTTCAAACATCTTGCGCATGTTTTATCCGAAAAATACGAATTGATCGATTAAATGCCAATGCCCGCGATTCGCGGGCATTTCATCAGCGATTCTAGCCGTATCACCGTTACAGCAGGGGTTTAGAACCACGCTGCCACCAGCGCAACATCAGCCGTTCTGCGGTATCGCCTGCGCTTCCCGTCAGACGATCCAGCAGGCGTTTACGGCGCGTATAGCGAACGCTTAATACTTCATGGCTGGTCATTTCAGCAATCAATAGATCGTCACTGGTGCCGATGGCGTCAATCAATCCCAGATCTTTCGCCTGAGTGCCAAACCAGTGCTCTCCCGTCGCGACCGCATCAATATCCAGCGAGGGACGCATCTGCTGCACAAAATCCTTAAACAACGTGTGTGTGACATTCAGGTCTTCGCGAAACTTCTCACGACCTTGTTCAGTATTCTCACCAAACAACGTCAGCGTACGTTTAAATTCACCGGCGGTGTGCAACTCAACATCGATATCTTTGTTTTTCAGCAGACGATGGAAATTGGGGATTTGCGCCACGACGCCAATAGACCCCACAATCGCAAACGGAGCCGCTACGATACGATCAGCCACACAGGCCATCATATAGCCACCGCTGGCAGCCACTTTATCGACAGCAACCGTCAACCGAACGCCCCCCTGACGCAGACGTTGTAATTGCGAAGCCGCCAACCCATAGCCGTGTACCACGCCGCCGGGACTTTCCAAACGCAGCAGCACTTCATCTTGCGGTTTAGCGACAGCCAGTACGGCGGAAATTTCTTCACGTAGCGAGCTGACTTCTCCCGCATCCATACTGCCATTGAAATCAAGGACGTACAGGCATGGCTTTCCGCTTTTCTCTTCGCCACGCTTGGCGCGCTGTTTATCCTGTTTCGCGCTTTCTTTTTCTTTCTTCTTTTCTTGTTTCGATAACAGTTTACGCTCGGTGTCACTCATACAGGCAGTCTGCATTTCGCGCTGCATCTCCTGATATTGCTCGCCCAGATTCGTGACCTGCAACTCACCTTTGTGCTGACGCTTACGCTGTGTCATACCGAATGCCAGCACGACTAACGCACCAATAGCCACCACGATGGTCAGTACTTTAGCCAGGAATAAGCCGTACAGAGAAAGTAATTCCACAAACACCGTCCTCATTGACTGCGTATTAATTAATGTTGGTTTACTCACCAACCATGGCGTTGACGTCGCACGCCATTCCCTTCCTATAACCTAACTGATGGTACGCAATATGGCGATGTTATTCCTTGGTTTTTATCCCTATTGCTGCTTTTTACAACAGCACAGGGATAAATAGCGGCAGTCTCATTGAAAACCCACGATATTTGAGGCATAACACCCCCATCAACCCTGCCTGGATACGCCGTCATCTGACGTTCCGCGCTGCGCGACCCGACACGTCGTGCCAAGACACTATGGCAGGTCTATTATCTGAGGCGTGACGGTTTTGCGCCACGGCAAGAGGAATTCATTGTGCACTACCAGCCTAAAATCGATTTACTGCAAAACCGCATCATTCTGGTCACCGGCGCTGGCGACGGCATTGGTCGGGAAGCCGCGTTGACCTACGCGCGCTACGGCGCACACGTTATTTTATTGGGACGGACAGAAAATAAACTTCAGGCGGTTAAACAGCAGATCGAGCAGAAACATGGCACGACAGCACACGTTGTCGTCTGCGATATGTTGACGTTATCCTCCGCGCAGTGCTTTCAACTGGCTGACGAACTGGTGCAGGTTGTGCCGCATCTGGATGGCGTGCTCCACAATGCCGGATTACTGGGGGAAATCGCCCCAATCGTGCAGCAAACGCCAGCAATCTGGCATGAGGTTATGCAGGTGAACGTCAACGCGACCTTTATGCTGACACAAGCGCTGCTGCCCCTGTTATTGAAGTCGCCTTGTGCTTCTCTGGTGTTCACCAGTTCCAGCGTAGGCCGTGAAGGTCGTGCTGGCTGGGGGGCGTATTCCGTCTCCAAATTTGCCACTGAAGGGCTCATGCAAGTGCTGGCAGAAGAGTATCGTTCACAAAATCTGCGAGTGAACTGTATTAACCCCGGCGGAACACGCACGGGAATGCGCGCATCGGCTTTCCCCAGTGAAGATCCAATGAAACTGAAAACACCAGCAGATATTATGCCGCTGTATCTCTATCTGATGGGCGATGACAGTCGCCGCAAGACAGGCATGAGTTTTGATGCGCAGCCGGGCAGAAAAGCCGGCGCAGCAGAATAATAAAGAAGAGCACGTCATATGAGCGATGAACGCCACCAGCAGCGCCAACAGCGCCTGAAAGAAAAGGTAGATGCCCGTATTGCCGCCGCCAATGAAACGCGTGGTATTCTGATCGTCTTCACCGGCAACGGGAAAGGAAAAACCACCGCGGCGTTTGGCACCGTGACGCGAGCGATAGGCCACGGATTGCGGGCAGGCGTGATCCAGTTTATTAAAGGCGAATGGCCGAACGGTGAGAAGAATCTCCTGCAACAGCACGGTGTGGAGTTTCAGGTCATGGCGACCGGCTTCACCTGGGATACGCAAAACCGCCAGACGGATACCGCAGCGGCGCAACAGGTCTGGCAGCATGGCAAACGGATGCTGGCCGATCCACAGATCGATCTGGTGGTATTAGACGAACTGACCTACATGATCAGCTACGATTATCTGGCATTAAGTGACGTTGTCACTGCATTAACACAGCGCCCTTCCGGGCAGACCGTCATTATCACTGGGCGCGGCTGTCATCGTGACTTGCTGGAAATGGCGGATACCGTGACGGAAATGCGTCCGGTCAAGCATGCGTTTGATAACAGAATTCAGGCTCAGCAAGGCATTGATTGGTAGTGAAATGAAAACGGGCAGTTTCAACTGCCCGTTATGCGTACAAAAACAAGATTAGCCGTTACGCTTCGGCTTGGGTGACGTACGGCGCGCTGGTGCGCTCGTGATCTGGCTATGGCGTTTTACCGCACGACGGATTTGGTTCGCTTTCACCCGACGGCGCTCACGTTCAACCGGTAGTTTCGACACGGTTTCAGCCGGAAGTTGCACTAATTCTCGCAGATAATTCAGTTGTTCCAGCGGCATTTCTGCCCAACCACCGCGTGGAATGCCTTTCGGCAAAGTAATGTCGCCGTAGCGTACGCGAATCAGGCGACTCACCTGCACGCCAACCGCTTCCCACAGGCGGCGAACTTCACGGTTACGCCCTTCAGTCAGCGTGACGTTATACCACTGGTTCAACCCTTCTCCGCCCTGATAGCGAATAGTACGGAACGACGCAGGGCCATCTTCCAACTGTACGCCTTTGCTCAGTTGTTTGATCTTTTCATCGTCAATTTCACCGAAAACCCGCACGGCATATTCGCGCTCAACCTCACGGCTGGGGTGCATCAGGCGGTTGGCTAACTCACCATCGGTCGTGAATAACAACAGACCGGAGGTGTTCACGTCCAGACGACCTACCGCCACCCAGCGCGAGCCCTGAATTTTCGGCAGACGATCAAACACCGTCGGGCGACCGTCAGGATCGTTGCGGGTACACAATTCGCCTTCTGGTTTGTAGTACATCAGCACGCGGCACACGGTTTCTTCGGTTTCCTTAACGGTAACCACATGGCCATCAATACGGATTTTGGTGGCTTTCGTCACTTCGACGCGATCGCCTAAAGTGGCAATTTTACCGTCAACGCTGACGCGTCCAGCCTGAATGATACCTTCAATTTCGCGGCGTGAGCCATGTCCGGCGCGCGCCAGAACTTTTTGTAACTTTTCGCTCATTGAGCAACCTCTAGTGTCGCCTTCCCAGGCGTCGGGGGGAGTCATACTGCTTATAAAATTCAGCAGGTTAGGAAAAAATGGTTCATCACATTCGATACTGGCGCGATTATACCGACCTTCACGCCATTTGTATTCCCATTGTTACAGCGTGTCGCCGCACTTATAGGAATGGCATCACATCACCCGTGCCTTCACGGGCCACTCGCGGCGCGGATTCGGTTAAATCGATAACCGTCGTCGGCTGTTGACCCAGCGAGCCACCGTGGATAATCAAATCGACCTGTTTTCCCAATCGTTCCTGAATTTCTTCTGGATCGGATTCAGCAAAATCATTTCCCGGCAGCATCAGCGTTGTCGACATCAACGGTTCATTCAGCGCAGCCAGCAGATCTAACGCGATAGGATTGGATGGCACGCGCAGGCCGATAGTTTTACGCTTTTCATTCATTAAACGGCGGGGAACCTCTTTCGTCGCTTTCAGAATAAAAGTGTAATTGCCTGGCGTATTATTTTTAATCAATCGGAAAGCCGCGTTATCCACATGGGCATACGTAGATAGCTCGGACAGATCGCGACACATCAGCGTAAAATTATGATCGCTGCCCAGATCGCGAATTCGGCAAATGCGCTCCAGCGCATTCTTTTCGCCCACCATACAACCCAGTGCATAGCCGGAATCCGTGGGATACACAATCACCCCACCTTTATGCAAAAACTCTACTGATTGATTAATCAATCTTGGCTGCGGGTTCTGCGGATGAATATAGAAAAACTGGCTCATAACCTACCTCGTACGTCTGACATTCCGCGGCGGAGTTCCTCCACCGCGTCATCATATAATAGGGTTATTATAGAACGTGTCGGTGGTAAAAGATTGTTATTTCACGCAGAACATCGCTTCATTCATGATGTGATACCCCACTAACCTGCCAGTAATGGATGATGCCAGACGGGGTCGACATCGGCAGGCAGCCATAATTTGCGCCCCAGTTCAATCCAGGCGCAAGGCAGATGGAAATCCGAACCTTGCGATGCCATTAAGTTGAAATCTCGCGCATAGCGCCCCAACTGCGTTCGCTCATCCGGTGCCTGTTGACACTGCGCCACTTCCATTGCCATCCCACCGCTTTCAGCAAACGCGGCTAACAGACGCTTGAGCCATTTGGCCGTCAGATCGTAGCGCCCCGGATGCGCCAACACCGACACACCACCAGATTGATGAATCGCCTCGATCGCTTGCGGTATCGTGCACCACTGCGGTGGTACGTAGCCGATTTTGCCTTTCGCCAGATATTTCTTGAACACCTGATTCATATTCGCCGCAACACCCAGTTCGACCAGATAACGCGCAAAATGCGCCCGCGTAATCTGCCCTCCCGTCGCCAGTCGAGTTGCCCCCGCCAGCGCGTCAGGAATGCGCGATTTTTCCAGCCGTGCCGCGATCTGTTCTGCCCGACTCTGCCGATGATCCGCCTGCTGTTTCAGTAGTCCACTGAGTGCTGGATGTGTAACATCCATCCCCAGTCCAACAATATGGATCTCATGATTTTCCCACAGTGTTGAGATCTCCACACCGGGAATCAGCCTCAGTGCTAATCCCTGTTGTACAATCGCAGTCTGTGCTTCGGCAAGCCCGTCGATCGTGTCGTGATCGGTAATAGCCAGCACGCTCACCCGCATGTCTACCGCACGACTCACCAACGCCGTCGGCGTTAAAAGGCCATCAGACGCGGTGGTGTGACTGTGTAAATCATAAAGAGGGAATGACGATATCGGTTGAGAATCTTCTGGCACAAGCCTACCCATTAACAAGAATCATACAAAGATCGCATAATGCCACTAATAGGAAGCGAATGGTAATGCCGCCATTTCCTTGAGTAATAAAATAATCCTATTGAAGGTGTTGACATCCCATCAATGAACTAGTTAACTAGTACGAAAGCTGAATACGCAGAGATTAATCCGTACAGGAACCGCGAGATGATGATAATGACAACGCAGAAAATGATGCAGTATGGTTGGTGGCGCACTTCCCTCTCGCGGGTGGACTAATCACGCATCGCTGTTATCACACATGCAGATATTCCCAGGCCCGCTTAACTCAGCGGGCTTTTTATTTGACGGGCAAAACATTAGACAGGTAGCAAGAATGCAAACGACACAACCTAAACTGGAATTGCTGCGTACCGAGGCCGTTTACCGTAACGACCCCAGCGCCATCTTCCATCAGCTCTGCGATGCCAGACCTGCCACGTTGCTGTTAGAGTCGGCTGAAATCGACAGCAAGGAAAATCTGAAAAGCCTGTTGATCATTGATAGCGCACTGCGCATTACTGCACTCGGCCAGCAGGTTTCCATTCAGGCATTAACGGCAAACGGTGCCAGCCTCCTACCGCTTCTGGATGCCGCGCTGCCTGCGGAGATAATCAATCAAGCGCGTCCTAATGGTCGCGAACTCACCTTCCCACTGGCAGACGCTATGCAGGATGAAGATGCCCGCCTGCGTTCGCTGTCCGTGTTTGATGCCTTACGCCAGATTCTAACGCTGGTTGCCTGCCCGGCAGACGAACGTGAAGCCATGTTTCTCGGAGGCCTGTTTGCCTACGATCTGGTTGCCGGGTTTGAAGCATTGCCAGCGCTAAGCCAGCAACAGCGCTGCCCAGATTTTTGCTTTTATCTGGCAGAAACGCTGCTGGTGCTTGACCACCAAAAACGGGTGACCGCTCTGCAAGCCAGTCTGTTTACGCCAAACAATAGCGAAAAGCAGCGTCTGCAACAGCGTCTGGAGCAATTGCAGTTCCAGCTTACCCAGCCAGCACCCGCACTGCCACGTCAGTCCATCGAAAACATGACATTACGCTGTAACCAGAGTGATGAAGCCTTTGGTGAGGTTGTCAGCCAGATGCAGAACGCGATCCGCATCGGTGAGATTTTTCAGGTCGTACCGTCACGCCGCTTCTCTCTGCCCTGTCCTTCACCGCTGGCCGCGTACCAGACGCTGAAAGATAACAACCCCAGCCCTTACATGTTTTATATGCAGGATCAGGATTTCACACTGTTTGGTGCCTCACCGGAAAGTTCGCTGAAATACGATGCCGATAGTCGCCAGATCGAAATCTACCCGATTGCAGGTACTCGCCCGCGTGGTCGCCGTGCCGATGGCTCGCTGGATCGCGATCTCGATAGCCGTATCGAACTAGAAATGCGCACCGACCATAAAGAGCTGGCAGAGCACCTGATGTTGGTGGATTTGGCCCGTAACGATCTGGCGCGTATTTGCCAGCCGGGTAGCCGCTATGTTGCCGACCTGACCAAAGTTGACCGCTACTCCTTTGTGATGCATCTGGTTTCTCGCGTCGTAGGGACACTACGTGAAGATCTGGATGTGCTGCATGCTTATCGCGCCTGCATGAACATGGGCACGCTGAGCGGCGCACCGAAAGTCCGGGCAATGCAACTGATTGCCGACAGTGAGAAAACCCGGCGCGGTAGCTACGGCGGTGCCGTCGGCTACTTCACCGCACACGGCGATCTGGATACCTGCATCGTTATTCGCTCTGCCTATGTCGAAGACGGTATTGCGACCGTTCAGGCTGGTGCTGGTGTCGTGTTGGATTCCAACCCTCAAGCGGAAGCCGACGAAACACGCAATAAAGCCAGAGCCGTACTGCGAGCCATTGCCAGTGCGCACCATGCAAAGGAGATCTTCTAATGGCCGACATCCTACTGCTCGATAATATCGATTCATTTACCTACAATCTGGTAGATCAACTGCGTGCCAGCGGCCATCAAGTCGTGATTTACCGTAATCATGTGCCTGCCGACGTCATCATCGCCCGGTTACAGCAAATGGAAAAACCGATTTTGATGCTCTCCCCCGGCCCCGGCACACCGGCCGAAGCGGGCTGTATGCCGGAACTGCTGCAACGTCTGTGCGGTCAGTTGCCGATTATCGGTATTTGCCTCGGTCATCAGGCGATTGTGGAAGCCTACGGTGGCCATGTCGGTCAGGCGGGTGAAATCCTGCATGGCAAAGCGTCTGCGATCGACCATGATGCCAGCGGCATGTTTAGCGGCCTCCCCCATCCGTTGCCTGTTGCCCGTTACCACTCGCTGGTCGGCAGTAACATTCCTTCTACGCTAACCGTCAACGCACACTTCAACACGATGGTCATGGCCGTGCGTAACGATGCAGATCGCGTTTGCGGTTTCCAGTTCCATCCTGAGTCGATCCTGACCACACACGGTGCGCGACTGCTGGAACAAACGCTGGACTGGGCGCTAGCTTAACAAGGGATACGATTATGCAACTGTCTACTACTCAGGATGTCGTCACCATGCAAAACATACTGGAAAAATTATACCGCGCGGAAAACATTACCCGTCAGGAAAGTCAGGCGCTGTTTGGCGCCATTATCCGCGGTGAACTGGAACCCAGCCAACTGGCAGCCGCATTGATCAGCATGAAAGTGCGTGGCGAGCACCCGGATGAAATCGCGGGTGCCGCCACGGCGTTACTGGCCGATGCACAGCCGTTTCCGCGCCCTGACTATTTGTTTGCGGATATCGTCGGTACGGGTGGTGATGGCACGAACAGCATCAACATTTCGACTGCCAGCGCCTTCGTCGCGGCCAGTTGCGGCCTGAAAATCGCCAAACACGGCAACCGCAGCGTTTCCAGCCGTTCGGGATCCTCTGATTTGCTCTCCGCATTCGGTATTAAGCTGGATATGAGCGCTCAGGATTCCCGTCAAGCACTGGACGATCTGGGCGTGTGTTTTCTGTTCGCCCCACAATATCATCTGGGTTTTCGCCATGCCATGCCGGTGCGCCAACAGCTCAAAACCCGTACCGTCTTCAACGTGCTGGGGCCACTGGTGAACCCCGCTCGTCCACCGCTGGCGCTGATTGGCGTGTATAGCCCTGAGTTGGTTCGCCCTATCGCCGAAACGCTAAAGGTGCTGGGTTACCAGCGCGCTGCCGTCGTACACGGTGGCGGGATGGATGAAGTGGCGATTCATGCACCTACACAGGTTGCCGAACTAAACAACGGCGAGATCGAAACTTATGAACTGACGCACCGCGACTTTGGTCTGGATACGTATCCCATCTCGGCATTACAAGGTGGTACGCCGGAAGAAAATCGTGACATTCTCGCGTCGCTGCTACAAGGTAAAGGTGAACGCGCACACGCCGCGGCGGTCGCCGCCAACGTCGCGCTGCTCCTGAGATTATTCGGGCAAGAAGATCTGCGTCAAAATGCACACCAGGCACTTGAAGTCATTCATAGTGGACAGGCTTATCAGCGGGTTATCGCCCTGTCTGCCAGAGGATAATGGAACCATGCAGGAAACCGTATTACATAAGATTGTGCGTGATAAAGCGCTCTGGGTTGCGGAACGAGAAAAAGTACAGCCGCTGGCCTCTTTTCAGCATGAGATCGTTCCCAGTCAACGTGATTTTTATCAGGCGCTGAAACAGGATAAACCCGCCTTTATTCTGGAATGCAAAAAAGCTTCGCCGTCGAAAGGATTGATTCGTGACGATTTCGATCCGGTGGCAATAGCTCAAGTCTATAAAGATTATGCGTCGGCCATTTCGGTGTTGACCGACGAAAAGTATTTTCAGGGCGATTTTGCCTTTCTGCCGCAGGTCAGCGCAGCGGTACACCAGCCGATTTTGTGCAAAGACTTTATTATTTCGCCTTACCAGATCTATCTGGCACGTTACTATCAGGCCGATGCCATTCTGCTGATGCTATCCGTGCTGGACGACGAGCAGTACCAGCAACTGGCCGAGGTAGCACACAGCCTGAAACTGGGCGTGTTGACTGAAGTCAGTAATGAAGCAGAGCTACAGCGCGCCATTCGGCTTGAAGCCCGTGTTGTCGGAATCAACAACCGCGATTTGCGCGATCTTTCCATTGATCTCAACCGCACCCGTACACTCGCGCCGCGTCTACCCGCGGGCATAACCGTAATCAGTGAGTCTGGTATCAACCGCCATGCGCAGATTCGTGAACTCAGCGCCTTTGCTCAGGGGTTCCTGATCGGTAGCTCGCTGATGTCCGAGCCGGATCTGAACAGCGCAGTACGCCGCGTTATTTTAGGCGAGAACAAAGTCTGCGGCCTGACGCGTGCCGCAGACGCGCAGGCCGCGTATCAATCCGGTGCGCTCTACGGTGGATTAATCTTCGTCGTCAGTTCCCCGCGCTACGTTGATGCCAAACAAGCCACTGATGTGATGACAGGCGCTCCACTGCGCTATGTCGGTGTCTTCCGCAATGCGCCTGTCGAACACATCGTTGCTATCACGACGCAGTTAGGGTTGGCGGCCGTTCAACTGCACGGCGATGAAGATCAGCAAATAATCGATCAACTGCGCCAGCAGTTGCCTGCGGCTTGCCAGATCTGGAAAGCGCTGAGCATCACAGAGGTTTTACCTGAGCGCAATTTTGCACATATCGATCGCTATGTGTTTGATAACGGTCAGGGGGGCAGCGGGCAAACTTTCAACTGGTCGCTGCTGACCAATGAATCATTGGATAACGTACTGTTAGCTGGTGGACTGAATAGCGACAACTGCGCGCTGGCGGCGCAGCAAGGTTGCGCAGGGCTGGATTTCAATTCCGGTGTAGAAAGCGAACCGGGAAAAAAAGACTCACAGAAAATTGCTGCGGTTTTTGCGACGTTACGTCAGCAGCAACACTAAAACAGACAGGAAAATTATGACATTACTCAACCCTTACTTCGGTGAATTCGGCGGGCAGTTTGTTCCGCAGATCCTCATCCCGGCGTTACGTCAACTGGAAGAGGCTTTCGTCAGCGCACAGCAAGATCCTGAGTTTCAGGCCGAATTTACCGATCTACTGAAAAACTATGCAGGTCGCCCGACAGCACTCACGCTGTGCCAAAACCTAACGGCGGGAACGAAAACCAAGCTGTATCTGAAACGCGAAGATCTACTCCACGGCGGCGCGCACAAAACTAATCAGGTGCTTGGACAGGCCCTGCTGGCTAAGCGTATGGGTAAAAGTGAAATCATCGCTGAAACAGGTGCAGGCCAACACGGCGTTGCAACCGCGCTGGCTTGCGCCCTGCTCGGCCTGAAATGTCGCGTGTATATGGGCGCGAAAGACGTTGAACGCCAGTCGCCGAACGTCTTCCGTATGCGTCTGATGGGAGCGGAAGTCATTCCGGTTCACAGCGGTTCCTCCACGTTGAAAGATGCCTGTAACGAAGCCCTGCGCGACTGGTCCGGCAGCTATGAGACGGCACATTATCTACTGGGAACGGCGGCCGGCCCGCATCCTTACCCGACTATCGTGCGCGAGTTTCAACGCATGATTGGCGAAGAAACGAAAGCGCAGATTCTGGAAAAAGAAGGTCGCCTGCCAGATGCGGTGTTGGCCTGCGTCGGCGGTGGTTCTAACGCGATTGGGATGTTTGCTGATTTTATCGACGATGCTGACGTCCGTCTAATCGGTATTGAACCTGGCGGTTTAGGCATTGAGTCTGGGCAGCACGGCGCGCCGTTAAAACATGGCCGCGTTGGTATCTATTTCGGCATGAAGTCCCCAATGATGCAAACGTCTGACGGGCAAATTGAAGAATCCTACTCGATTTCTGCCGGGCTGGATTTCCCGTCGGTGGGGCCACAGCACGCCTACCTGAACAGTATTGGCCGTGCCGACTATGTCTCGATTACCGATGATGAAGCGCTGGATGCCTTCAAAGCGCTCTGCCGCAGCGAGGGGATTATTCCTGCACTGGAATCCTCGCACGCGCTGGCACACGCCTTGAAGATGATCAAAGCGGAACCGGAGAAAGAGCAACTGCTGGTGGTCAATCTGTCTGGTCGTGGTGATAAAGACATCTTTACCGTGCATGATATTTTGAAAGATCGGGGAGAAATCTAATGGAGCGCTATCAACAGTTGTTTAACCGCCTGTCAGAGAAAAAAGAAGGCGCGTTCGTTCCTTTTGTCACATTGGGCGATCCTTCCCCCGAGCAGTCACTGAAAATTATCGATACGTTGATTGCCGCCGGTGCCGATGCGCTGGAGTTGGGCATCCCCTTCTCTGATCCACTGGCGGATGGCCCCACTATTCAGGACGCTAACCTGCGCGCCTTTGCCGCAGGCGTCACCCCCGGCCAATGCTTTGAAATGCTGGCGACTATACGACAGAAGTACCCAGACATCCCCATTGGCCTGTTGATGTATGCCAATCTGGTCTTCAGCAATGGTATTGAGGAATTTTATCAGCGCTGCGAGCAGGTTGGCGTCGATTCGGTTCTAGTGGCAGATGTTCCGGTGGTGGAGTCAGCGCCTTTCCGTACAGCGGCGCTACGACACGGTATCGCCCCTATCTTTATTTGCCCACCGAATGCTGATGATGCGCTGCTGCGAGAAATCGCCTCTTATGGCCACGGCTACACCTATTTAGTGTCACGCGCAGGCGTGACAGGGGCAGAAAAACGTGCGCAGTTGCCACTGAATCATCTGGTTGCCAAACTGAACGCGTATGATGCGGCCCCTCCATTGCAAGGTTTTGGCATTTCTGATCCTGCTCAAGTGCGGGAAACGTTAGGATCAGGCGCCGCGGGTGCGATTTCGGGTTCGGCAATCGTACGGATTATCGAAAAAAATCTGAACCACCCTGATGTGATGCTGTCAGAGTTACACGCCTTTGTGAGTGAAATGAAAGCCGCTACGCGTTCATAACACTTTTCTGGCGCGCGATTTATGTTTAACGCAAGACATTTCGCGCGCCATATCCTGCTTAAATTATTTTTATTTAGTTAATAACAAAATATCTGCAATTATTATTTCGTGTGAATTTCATTATAAATGTAATAAAAGGTTTCCAAGTGAAATAATTATTTAATACCACACTAAATAAACAAATCAAATAACCGTTAATTCTCAAGTTACATAAAAACCTTCCATAAAATACGCAAAAAATCACAGAAATGAGATTTTTTTAATTTTTCACTTTTTAATGATCTTGTTCACATTACTGTAAGAAATAATAAATAAAATAAAACCGCTGAACAAAAGTGGCAGCGCGTTTTTAAATAATAATTCTCTTTGACTTGGGATAATAAAATGAAAGCTAAAATATTGACGATGGTGGTAACCTCCTTAATCAGCTTAAGCTCCATGGCAGTGACGATTGACTATCGTCATGAAATGCAGGATACGGTCAAGAACGACCATAAAGATCGCCTGTTGATGTCGCACCGTTTTGACAACGGTTTCGGTCTGTCCATGGAAGCCAAATGGGGGCAATCCGACAACGATAAGACGCCAAATAAACCCTATAACGAGCCGGTCAGTAATGGTACGGAAGTCACCGCCAGCTACCTGTACAAATTCAATAGTACCTTTGGGCTGGAAACGGGTTTGAACATGGTTTCCTCTTCAAAAGACAACAAATACCGTCCTTATGTCAAAGGTACGGCTAACATCACCGATTCTCTGTACTATGGTCTGCGCTATCGTGCATCTTACCTGCGTAAAAGTGACAGCATCGGTACTACCGCGCCTTCCGATATGAAAGGCTATACCATCACCAGTACGCTGGGTTATAAATTGCCGGCAAACTTTGTGGTTGAATACGAATTTGAATTCAACAAAAATACCAAAGCAGGTTCTGTTGGATATTTGTCCGACAGTGAAAATTATGAAACAAGCCATGATGTTAAATTAGCTTATAAATTTGACAAAAACTGGACACCTTATGTGCAAGTCGCCAACGTCAAGGGCAGCACAACCACTGACGAACGCCAAACTCGTTACCGCGTTGGTGTACAATACAGTTTCTAATAGTTACAGTTGACAGGTTATAAATTAATCACTGTAATAAGAAATAGCATTATCTTTATTGGTTGGTTATTTTGTGTCTGTAAAACGGTGACGTGAATACGTCGCCGTTTTTTATTTATGGTAATCGTCCTTCACCATGCCATGAATTTATGCAATCCGAAAAAAATGGGCAGATCAATGATGCCTGTAATCGGGCGCGGGAAAAATATGGCCTGCCGCTATTGGTAACAATTTCACCACAATCCTCCTGTAATGAAATGAAGAGAAAAACAGCATTGCAGCGTTGACGGGGTGCCATAGCACGGATTAACAGGTTACAATCATGAGTTGAGTTCTTTCCGTTGATTTATCTTTTTCAAGGAGCCTGCATGCCTATCACGGCTAACACGTTGTACCGTGACACAATGAATTTTACCCGCAACCAGTTCATCAGCATCTTAATGATGTCACTGTTGACGGCATTCATTACTGTCATACTGAATCATGCGCTATCGCCTTCTGGAGACGAGTTACAGATCCTGAGCAGTTCCAGCAACGATCTGTCCTCTTCTGTCGAATCCGGCTTGATGGACTTGATTCAGCAAATGACACCGGAACAACAAACCGTGTTGCTGAAAATGTCGGCGGCAGGCACCTTTGCTGCGTTAGTCGGCAATGTACTGCTGACGGGCGGGATTCTGATGTTGATCCAACTGGTCTCTGCCGGGCAGCGTACCAGCGCATTGCGTGCCATTGGCGCATCCACCCCTTTCTTACTGCGGTTGCTGATCCTGATTCTCCTGTGCACCTTGCTCATCCAACTCGGTATGATGTTTCTGGTCATTCCTGGCGTGCTGCTGGCAATTGCACTAAGTTTATCACCCGTCATTCTGGTCACCGAAAAATCTGGCGTTTTCAACGCCATCAAAACAAGTAGTAAACTGGCCTACGGTAACTTCCGTGCAACCGCCCCTGCCATCGTGATGTGGCTGTTGGTCAAAATCGCTATTTTGCTGGTGGTATCTAAATTACCGATTTCTTCACCCACCGTGCTTGCCATCGTTTTGAACGGTTTGAGCAACCTGATTTCCGCAATTCTGCTGATTTATCTATTCCGCCTTTATATGCTGCTGCGCGCTTAATCGTCGCACTACGCCTATGTCGTGACACTCGCGGCATAGGCTTTCCCCGCTCCCTCTTCGCGATATGCCCAATCGTAATTTTCTGCAAATTATTACAATATCTCGGGAATGGTGTTCCACAATGAAGGATAATGGCGTGAGCTATCGGATAACTCTTGCGAGTTATAATTACGACACTGTTGAGTGATGGATTGACATAATGAAGCAACTTCTTGATTTTATACCGTTGGTCGTTTTTTTTGCGGCCTATAAACTTTATGACATCTACATTGCATCGGGCGCATTAATTGCGGCAACGGCACTGTCACTTGCGGTCACCTGGGTGATGTATCGTAAAATAGAGAAAATGACGCTGATTACGTTTGCGATGGTCGTCGTTTTTGGTTCGCTCACGCTGATATTCCATAACGATCTGTTTATCAAGTGGAAAGTCACCATCATCTACGCCCTGTTCGCTATTGCCCTGCTGGTTAGCCAGTTTGTGATGAAACAGACCCTGATCCAGAAAATGCTGGGGAAAGAGCTAACGTTGCCGCAACCCGTGTGGGGAAAACTGAATGTAGCCTGGGCCATGTTCTTTCTGGTGTGCGGGTTAGCTAACATCTATATTGCTTTTTGGTTACCGCAAAGCGTTTGGGTTAATTTCAAAGTCTTTGGTCTGACCGGTGTGACGCTGCTGTTTACGCTGATTTGTGGCGTCTATATTTATCGCCACTTACCTAACGACCAGACAAAATCAGAAGAAGAAAAAAGCGAGCAACAGTAATCGCTAAATCGAGGCATACACAATGAGCACACAAAACGTGTTACCACAGGGCGAACTGGTTCTCCGCACGCTGGCAATGCCAGCCGATACTAATGCGAACGGAGATATTTTTGGTGGCTGGTTGATGTCGCAGATGGATATCGGCGGTGCAATTTTGGCAAAAGAAATTGCCGAAGGGCGTGTCGTTACCGTACGGGTTGATGGGATGTCGTTCTTAAAACCCGTCGCCGTCGGCGATGTGGTTTGCTGCTATGCGCGTTGCTTACGCACTGGACGTAGTTCCATCAACGTCAACGTTGAAGTCTGGGTAAAGAAAGTCTCATCCGAACCCATTGGTCAGCGCTATCGGGCTACCGAGGCATTATTCACCTACGTCGCAGTCGATGAAGAAGGCCATCCGCGTGAACTGCCAGCAGGCAAAAGTCACTTCACGCCGAGTGAGTAATGTCAGGCGGCCTCTGCGCCGTTCACCGATGTCAGCGCAGTGCACGCTTCCCTGAATCATCGATCGGCATAAAGACCTAACGAAAACGGGGCGTCATCACTATCAGATGACGCCCCGTTTCTTCTTTGTATTGGCGTGAATTATTCGACGGCGGCCCCGCCGTCAATTTTGAAGACGATGGTCACAACCAAATCTTTACCGGGTTTACCGGCTTCGTAACGCCATTTACGCATCGCCTGTTTAATATCACGCTCGAACATATTGCGTGGTTCGGCAGAAAGCACACGAACGTTATCAACACGCCCAGACTCGTCCACATCAAACTGCATTTTCACTCGCCCTTCAACACGCAGAGAAAACGCACGAGCGGGATACTGTGGCTGTGCGCGGCTCAACGGACGCGGCCCACTCGACTGTGAGCTGGCTGCGGGTGCTGGCGCCTGCTTCACTGGCGCATTATTCACATTGCGCGTGGGTTCTTCGCTGGTAAACGGCGAAGGCGGTTGTTTTTCAACGGTCGGTTCACGTTTAACGGGCTTCGGCTGTTCCACCTTCTTCACGGGCTTCGGTTCCGGTTTAGGTTTCGGCTTGGGCTTTGGTTCGGGCAATGGCATAGGAACCGGCTGTGGCAATGGCTCCGGCTCGGGGATCGGTTCCGGCTCAGGTTCTGGCTGTTTAACTGGCTCAGGCTCTGGCGCAGATTTAGCCACTGGTGCCGCTTCATACGCCGCAGGATTCACCATGACAACACTGATGGGCTTGGATTCCTGTGGTAATTCGATTGAGTTGTTAAACGATGCGTACAGTAATCCTGCGATCAGTGAACCGTGAAAACCAACTGAAAGTATGAATGGCCATGAATAACGGCGGGTCAAAAAAAACGTTTTTTGCGGCATAGTCTGTCTTTATCCTCTTATGCCGCCCAAGTTTAAATGCAAATAGCAATCATATTCAATAACAACCCATGGAATTGTCAAAAAAACCGAAATCATGAGGGGATTACGCTGGCAAATCAATCTATTGTCCTCGAACAACATCACGTATGATGGTAAAAAACACGTTTCTCTTACCCGATAGCATTTGGATCCCTACTCGGCATCCGAAACGCTGGAAGGTATCTTCCTACCTGTGAGGTCGCTATGCTCTATGTCATTTATGCTGAAGATAATATTGATTCGTTGGCAAAACGCCTGTCGGTAAGACCCGACCATCTTGCTCGTTTACAAACATTACGCGATCAGGGACGACTCATTACCGCAGGCCCATTACCGGCTATCGATAGTGACGATCCTGGCCAGGCTGGCTTTAGCGGTTCTGTCATTATCGCTGAATTCGCCTCGCTGGATGAGGCAACAGCATGGGCTGACGCCGATCCCTATATCGCTGCTGGCGTTTATCGGCAGGTCAGCGTAAAACCATTCAAAAAAGTGTTTTAAGGGTTCGATTGATGCTGGCCATAGTGGCGTGAAAAGCTATGGCCTTCCACTTTCCTACCCAAAGCGGAAATATTTTAACAGTGATAATTTGGCCGCTAATTCATATGCCGTTATCACCTGAATAAAATATGGGATAAAAAATAGCGACCATACCTCGGGTCGCTATTTTTTTCACTGGCTTACCAATCGTAGGTTACCGCATAAAGCAATGCCCGCCGTTTGTGCTTTTGCTGCAAATAACGGGCAGAGCGAATGTGGCGATACGTACGTGATTGCGCTTCCAACCAGCGACTTCTTCTACGCTGGACCTGGCGCAACATCCGCCAGCGACCCACTTCATTCCGACTGCGTTTCATGATGCGGCTCTTATGACTATACTCGCGCTGGGCATTATATACCCCTGATGCGTGACGACAATCAGTGAATCACTCTCCCCACCATTCTCTTCTTATTCGACTACGCTATTTTATTCAGAGGAAAGGCATTTCCTCTTTGATAGATCTATGCGTACACTTTGTTAATTCTTTGCAGAAGGGAACTGTGCTGCTTTTATGTCGACATTTTATACCGTAATAAGTTGGTTACTGGTTTTTAGCTACTGGTTGCTGATCGCAGGTGTGACCTTACGTATTCTAATGAAACGTCGGGCAGTACCGTCAGCAATGGCCTGGCTACTGGTCATTTATATTCTGCCACTTGTCGGTATTGTCGCTTATCTTTCGTTTGGCGAACTCCACCTCGGCAAACGCCGGGCTGAACGCGCCAGCAAAATGTGGCCATCAACGGCAAAATGGCTACGCGAATTGAAAGAATATCGCCGTATTTTCGCCACGGAAAACAGCGAAGTCGCCAGCGCATTATTTCAGCTTTGTGAACGCCGACAAGGTGTTGGCGGCGTCAAAGGCAATCAGTTGCAATTGATGACCACGTTTGATGACACGATTAAAGCGCTACTGCGTGATATCGAACTGGCCCGCAGCAACATCGAGATGGTGTTCTATATCTGGCAATCTGGCGGTCTGGTTGAGCAAGTGACCTCTTCCCTGATCGCGGCAGCGCGACGCGGGGTGCATTGCCGCATTTTGCTGGACTCGGCAGGCAGCGTGCAATTCTTCCGCCAGCATCATCCCGAACTCATGCGTACCGCCGGAATAGAGGTGGTTGAAGCCTTGAAAGTGAATCTGTTCCGTGCGTTTCTGCGCCGTATGGATTTGCGCCAGCACCGTAAAATTATCCTGATCGACAGCCGAATTGCTTATACCGGTAGCATGAACATGGTCGATCCCCGTTTCTTCAAACAAGAGGCTGGCGTAGGACAATGGATTGACCTGATGGCGCGTATTGAAGGCCCGGTGGCAACCACGCTGGGAATAATCTACTGCTGCGACTGGGAAATGGAAACAGGTAAACGCCTGCTCCCGCCACCACCAGATGTTAACGTCATGCCGTTCGAACAAGAGAGCGGCCACACTATTCAGGTGATTGCCTCCGGCCCCGGCTATCCAGAAGACATGATCCATCAGGCACTGCTGACGTCCGTCTATTCGGCACGTAAGCAGTTGATCATGACGACGCCCTACTTTGTGCCTAGCGATGATCTGCTGCATGCCATTTGTACCGCCGCTCAGCGCGGGGTCGATGTCAGCATTATTGTTCCACATAAGAACGATTCCGTACTGGTCGGCTGGGCCAGCCGCGCCTTCTTCACGGAACTGCTGGCCGCAGGCGTAAAAATTTATCAATTCAAGGACGGATTGCTACACACGAAAAGCGTGCTGGTCGACGGGCAACTCAGCCTGGTCGGTACGGTAAATCTGGATATGCGTAGCCTGTGGCTGAACTTTGAAATCACGCTGGTGATTGACGATGCCGGATTCGGCAGCGATCTGGCCTGCGTGCAGGAAGACTATATCGCCCGTTCCCGTCTGTTAAACGCCACGCAATGGCAAAACCGCCCCTATTGGCAACGCATCGTCGAGCGGCTGTTCTACTTTTTCAGTCCCTTGCTATAGAGCAAATTATTTAGGGTCTACGTGTTTTCCCGTGCTTTAATAAGGCCATTGAGAATTAACAGGAATGACGTGATGGATTTGAATAATCGCCTAACCGAAGACGAAGCATTGGAACAGGCCTACGACATCTTTTTAGAACTTGCCGCTGACAACCTCGATCCGGCAGATATTCTGCTGTTCAACTTACAATTTGAGGAACGCGGTGGCGCAGAGTTATTCGATCCTGCTGAAGATTGGGCCGAACACGTTGATTTTGACCTGAACCCTGATTTCTTTGCTGAAGTTGTCATTGGGCTGGCCGAACAGGAAGGTGAAGAAATTACCGATATTTTTGCCCGCGTGCTGATTTGCCGGGAAAAAGACCACAAACTTTGCCACATTCTGTGGAAAGAATAAGTTATCTCGCTTAAACGTAAGGCATCTCCCACAGGAGATAATGCCGATCGTTTAAAGAACGAAATACCGGGGGCGACCACGGTGCGAGGTATCCCTGCGGGAACCTCATCACCGTGTTTCCCCCTACATTCACACTACGTGAACAGTATGGCTCCCGCAGGAGACGCCTTTTTTACTTCAGTCACCGATAAACGGGTCACAGAACTTGCGCTTCCTGCACCGGTAACAACGCCTGCGGATCCACCTTTAGACATGAAACGGCGTGTGAAAAGCTCCCTTCCAGCAAAGGACGTGTTTTCGAGCACTCAGGGCCGACAACCGGACAACGGGTGCAGAACACACAGCCTGATGGCGGATTGATCGGTGACGGCAAATCCCCTTCCAGCAGGTGTATCTTCTTGTTTCGCTCCTGATCAGGATCAGGAATCGGCACCGCAGACATCAGCGCACGGGTATACGGATGTTGCGGATTTTGATAGACTTGATCGTACGTGCCCAATTCGACAGCATGGCCCAGATACATCACCAACACGCGATCGGAAATGTGCTTCACGACCGATAAATCGTGGGCGATAAATATCAGCGACAGGCGCATCTCACGCTGTAACTGACGCAACAGGTTAACGACCTGCGCCTGAATCGACACATCCAGTGCGGAAACCGGTTCGTCACAGATAATCAGTTTCGGCTCCAGAATCAGCGCCCGCGCGATACCGATACGCTGACACTGCCCGCCAGAAAATTCATGCGGATAGCGGTTGATCAGGTTGGGCAACAGCCCCACTTTCAGCATCATCGCTTTCACGCGATCTTTCACCGTTTGCCGATCCATTTCTGGGTGATAAACCTTTAACGGTTCGGCAATGATTTCACCGATAGTCATGCGCGGATTCAGCGAGGCCAGCGGATCCTGGAATATCATCTGAATGTCGCTACGCGCCGCACGCCACTCATCGGCGCTCATGCCCAGCAGGTCTTTCCCCAGCCAGGTGACGCGCCCGTCGGTCGCTTTTACCAGACCGATAATGGCACGCGCCAGCGTAGATTTTCCACAGCCAGATTCTCCGACAACGCCCAGCGTTTCGCCTTCATACAAGCGCAGCGTGACGCCATCGACCGCTTTCAGTTTTTTAGGCGGTTGCCAGAACCACTGCTTATCGTCTCTGACATCAAAATGGACTTTCAGATCATCCACTTCTAACAACACCTTTTTCTCATCCGCGTTGTTCATACCACCTCCTCAATCACTCTAAAGCAGGCGCGCAAGCGGCCATCACCAAAAGATTCCAGCGCAGGCGCGCTGTGGCAGACATCCGTTGAATACGGACAACGTGGTTGGAACGGGCACCCTTTCGGCAAACGTAATAAGTTAGGCGGGTTACCCGGAATGGTTGCCAGCACGTCATCTTCTGCATCCAAACGTGGCACGGCATTGAGCAGCCCAACAGAATACGGGTGGCTCGGATGATAAAAGACATCGCGTGCTGCGCCATATTCCATCGTGCGCCCGGCATACATCACCAGCACTTTGTCACAAATACCCGCAACCACTCCCAGATCATGGGTGATCATAATGATGGCGGTATTAAACTCGCGCTTCAGTTCGTTCAGCAGCGTCATAATCTGCGCCTGAACCGTGACATCCAATGCCGTGGTGGGTTCATCGGCAATCAGCAGCTTTGGCCGACACAGCAGCGCCATCGCGATCATCACGCGCTGACGCATTCCACCGGAAAACTCATGCGGATACATCTTCATACGCTTACGTGCTTCCGGCATTTTGACCGCATCCAGCATTTTGACTGACTCCTCAAACGCTTCGCTTTTACTCAGGCGTTTGTGCAGCATCAGTACTTCCATCAGTTGTTCACCAACGCGCATGTAAGGGTTCAGCGAGGTCATTGGATCCTGGAAAATCATGCTAATTTCTTCAGCACGCAGCTTATTCAACTGCTTTTCCGGTAAATTGAGGATCTCTTTGCCACGAAAACGAGCCGAGCCGCCAATACGACCATTGCGAGCCAATAGCCCCATCAACGCAAACGCAGTCTGTGATTTACCGGAGCCGGATTCACCGACAATTCCCAGCGTTTCACCAGCGTTGAGTGTGAAATTCAGGTCGTTAACCGCCGTTACATCACCATCCTGCGTGTTGAACGTTACCCGTAGATCCTGAACATGCAGCAGCGCCTCTTGTGCGCCCGTCAATTCAATCTTGCTCATGTTGATGCTCCTCAGCGATCTTTCGGGTCGAGGGCATCACGCAGGCCATCGCCGATAAAGTTAAAACAGAACAGCGTAACAACCAGAAATGCCGCCGGATAGAACAGTAACCATGGCGACACTTCCATGGAGTTCGCCCCATCATTCAGCAGCGCGCCCCAACTGCTTAACGGCTCCTGTGTTCCCAACCCCAGGAAGCTCAGAAAAGATTCAAACAGAATCATGCTGGGCACCAGCAAAGAGGCATACACCACCACTACGCCCAGCACGTTAGGCACAACGTGGCGCAGAACGATACCACGCGTGGAAACGCCGGAAACCATCGCCGCTTCAATGAACTCTTTGCGTTTCAGGCTCAACGTCTGACCGCGCACAATACGGGCCATATCCAACCAGGACACCATGCCGATCGCTACGAAGATCAACAGCATGTTCTGCCCGAAGAACGTTACCAGCAGGATCACGAAGAACATGAACGGGAATGAGTTGAGGATTTCCAGCAGGCGCATCATCACTGAATCCACTTTGCCGCCCAGATAGCCGGACATCGCGCCATACAGCGTCCCGACAATCACAGCCACCAGCGCCGCCGCCACGCCGACCATCAGCGAGACACGCCCACCAATAGCAACACGTACCAATAAGTCACGGCCAGACGAGTCCGTACCAAAATAGTGTCCAGACGCCATATCTGGCGCAGCAGACATCATTCCCCAGTCGGTATCGGCGTAGTTAAATGCGGATAGCATCGGGGCAAAAATCACAAACACGGTAATCAACGCCAGCACAAACAGGCTGGCCAGCGCGGCCCGGTTATGGATAAAGCGCAGGCGCGCATCCTGCCACAGGCTGCGACCTTCAATCTCTGTCTGTTCGGTGAAGTTTTCTAACGCTTCAACGTTTTTTCGATTCCAAAACATAGCGCCCCCAATTAATAGCGAATTTTCGGATCGATAACAGCGTAGAGCACGTCAATGATCGCATTAAATAAAATGGTTAAGCCACCGACCAAAATCGTCAGGCTCAGTACCAGTGAATAGTCGCGGTTCAACGCACCGTTCACGAACAGTTGTCCGATTCCCGGTAAGCCAAAGATGGTTTCTATCACCATCGAACCGGTAATGATCCCGACAAATGCCGGCCCCATGTAGGAGAGCACCGGCAGCAACGCGGGCTTTAACGCATGGCGCAGCACAATGCGGCGCATCGGCAACCCTTTAGCACGCGCAGTGCGGATAAAGTTAGAGTGCAACACCTCAATCATCGATCCACGGGTGATACGCGCGATACTGGCGATGTAAGACAAGGACAGCGCCACCATCGGTAAAATCATGTATTTGGGTGCCCCACCGTTCCAGCCACCGCCGGGCAACCAACGCAGCGTAATGGCAAAAATCAATACCAATAACGGCGCAACAACAAAGCTGGGAATGACCACCCCCGTCATGGCAAAACCCATCACGGTATAATCCCATTTGGTATTCTGATTCAGTGCGGCGATGACACCGGCACTCACACCAAAAACAATCGCCAGAATGAATGCCGCCGCCCCCAATTTTGCCGAAACGGGGAACGACGTCGCGACCAGATCGTTCACGGAATAGTCTTTGTATTTAAAAGAAGGGCCGAAATCGCCCTGTACCAATTGCAGTAAATAGTTACCGTACTGCGTCATGATGGGATCGTTCAGATGATATTTGGCCTCAATATTCGCCATGACCTCGGGCGGCAAATTACGTTCACCGGTAAATGGGCTACCGGGTGCCAATCGCATCATAAAGAACGAGATGGTGATCAGAATAAAGAGTGTTGGGATCGCCTCTAAACAGCGGCGAAGAATAAATTTTAACATTGCTCGTACCTATAAAAGGCTGGCAGCACAGATGCGTGCGCCAGCCATTATTATTAGTGCTTGATGATATAAAGATCTTTCACGTAAACATTATCCTGGGGATCTTTGCCTGTTAATCCGCCAACATAAGGTTTCACCAATCGGGTATTCGCATAGTAATAAACCGGGGCAATTACCGCGTCTTTATTCAGCAAGGCTTCAGCCTGCTGATAAATATCGGCACGTTCCTCATCGGTTTTCACCTGTAAGGACTTCGCCACCAGCGCATCAAATTCTTTGCTCTTATAATGCGAGGTGTTACTGCTGCTGTCTGACAGCATACTATTCAGGAAGGTTGAAGGTTCGTTATAGTCCGCACACCATCCGCCGCGCGCGATATCATAAGTCCCCTGATGACGCGTATTGAGGAAGGTTTTCCACTCCTGATTTTCCAGCTTAACGTCCACACCGATATTCTGTTTCCAGATTGAGGCAGCGGCGATAGCCATTTTTTTATGCAGATCGGAGGTGTTATAGAGCAGGGTTAGCGTCAGCGGTTTTTGCGCCGTGTAGCCAGCTTCCGCCAGCAGTTTCTTCGCTTCTTCATTACGCTTCGCCTGAGACCAGGTGAACCACTCTGGCGTCTGAGCCTTGAAGCCGTCAATATAAGGTGGGACAAAACCATAGGCTGGAATATCGCCCTGATTTTTCACTTTGTTGGTCAGAATATCCTGACTGAGTCCCATACGCAGCGCTTGACGTACCCGGACATCGTTAAACGGCGGCTTCTGGTTATTCATTTCGTAATAGTAGGTACACAAATAAGGTTCAACTTTCACCTCATTCGGGATCTCTTTCTTCAACTTCTGGAAGAGCTCAATGGGAAGGTAGTTGTAGGTCATATCGATTTCACCGCTACGATAGCGGTTCACGTCTGTCACTTCAGATGCGATAGGCAGGTAAGTGACTTGATTGATCACCGTATGGGCGTTGTCCCAATATTGCGGGTTGCGCTCCAATACCAGTTTTTCGTTCACCACCCAATCTTTAAGTTTGTATGCGCCATTACCGACCCAGTTTTGTGGCTGCGTCCATTTATCGCCGAATTTCTCGACAGCGGTTTTATTAACGGGAGACATCGCGGCATAAACGGGCAGTTTATAGAAATACGGCACCGCTTCAGAGAGTGTCACTTCAAAAGTATGATCGTCCAGCGCTTTCACACCCAAGGTATCAGGAGATTTTTTGCCAGCGATGATGTCATCAATATTCAACAAATGGCCATATTGCAGATAGCTGGCATAAGGCGATGCGGTTTTCGGATCGGCCAGACGCTGCCAGCTATAAACGAAATCTTGTGCGGTAACCGGCGTGCCATCTGACCATTTGGCATCTTTACGCAGGTGGAACGTCCACACTTTAAACTCTTTGTTATCCCAGCTTTCGGCTACGCCGGGAACGGTTTTACCATTAACGTCAGAAATAACCAGCCCTTCCAGCAGATCGCGCGACACATTGGATTCGGGTACACCTTCGATTTTATGCGGATCGAGGGAAGAAACCTCTGCGCCATTGTTACGAACCAATTCCTGTTTTTCTGCTAACTGAGTGCCTGCGGGAACGGTCGCGGCAAAGGCAGAAACAGCCATCGTGCTACTCAATGCCGCAATAATAGCGGCCGCTACTCTTTTTTTCGTTGTGATGTGTGTCATTATTTTTCTCCTGTCATGTTGTCGCGTTAGTTATCCCAGCACGATTCCTAATGAGAGTCCGATGAGAAAACGATTAATCGATTCGGCTCACGCCCCATTCCCACAGTGTGGGAATGGGTAACCAGAGATTAAACACCAAATTAATCGCTGCTCGCTCATTTCATTTGCATCAAACCGTAAACAGCATCGCGACGGATTAATGCTTAATGATGTAGAGATCCTTCACCCGCAGATTATCCAACGGATCTTTGCCGGTAATTCCGCCAACATAAGGTTTCACCAGTCGGGTATTCGCGTAGTAATAAACCGGTACGATAGCCGCATCTTTATCCAATTGAGATTCTGCCTGTTGGTAAATCTCTGCGCGCTCATCGTCCGTTTTCGCCTGAACGGCCTGAACCATCAGTTTGTCAAACTCAGTACTCTTATAATGCGATGTGTTGTTACTGCTGTCTGACAGCATGCTATTCAGGAACGACGTGGGTTCGTTATAATCCGCACACCATCCGGCACGCGCAACGTCGTAGTTACCTTGATGACGCGTACTGAGATAGGTTTTCCATTCCTGATTCTCCAGCTTCACATCGACGCCCAGATTCTGTTTCCAGATCGATGCCGCCGCAATCGCCAGCTTTTTATGCAGATCGGACGAGTTATAGAGCAAACTAAACGTGAGTGGTTTCGCGGCGGTATAGCCGGCTTCCGCCAGCAGTTTTTTCGCTTCTTCATTACGTTTCGCCTGTGGCCAGGTAAACCACTCCGGTGTCTGCGCTTTCAGACCGTCCGTAAACGGAGGAACATAGCCATAGGCAGGAATATCGCCCTGATTTTTCACTTTATTGGTTAGTATGTCCTGATCAAGCCCCATACGCAGCGCCGTACGCACTCGTACATCGTTAAATGGCGGTTTTTGGTTGTTGATTTCGTAATAATAGGTACAGAGATAAGGATTTATTTTAACTTCCTGCGGGATTTCTTTTTTCAGCTTCTGAAATAGCTCGATGGGTAATTTGTTATTGGTGACATCAATTTCCCCTGCACGGTAACGGTTCACATCCGTCACTTCAGAAGCGACTGGCAGATAGGTGACCTGATTAATCACGGTCTTGGCGTTATCCCAATACTGGGGATTACGCTCCAGCACCAGTCGCTCATTCACGACCCAGGATTTAAGACGATAGGCACCATTCCCTACCCAGTTTTCCGGCTGAGTCCATTTATCACCAAATTTCTCCACCACCGTTTTATTTACCGGAGACAACGATGAGTGATTCAGTAATTTATAAAAGTACGGGATCGGTTCGCTTAAGGTAACTTCCAGCGTATGGTCGTCGAGCGCTTTTACCCCCAGAGTATCAGGTGATTTCTTGCTGGCGATAATGTCATCAATATTCAGTAAATGGCCGTATTGCAAATAGCTGGCGTAAGGAGAAACGGTTTTTGGATCGGCCAAACGCTGCCAGCTATAAACGAAATCTTGCGCGGTAACCGGTTCGCCATTGGACCACTTGGCGTCTTTACGTAAATGGAACGTCCAGACTTTAAAATCGCTACTTTCCCAACGCTCGGCCACACCGGGAATCGGGTGCCCATCGGGATCGGAAATCACCAACCCCTCATATAAATCACGCGCGACATTCGATTCCGGTACACCTTCTATTTTATGCGGATCCAGTGATGACACCTCAGCGCCATTGTTTCTTACCAGAACCTGTTCTTTTGCCAGTTCCACACCGGCAGGTACATTCGCAGCCTGTACATTCACGCATGACGCCATCACTGCTGCGGCAATCATACTGGTAACGAAGCATCGTTTTGTTTTGAGAATTGTCACTTTATAAACGCCCCTGTCTGATACAACGCCATACCGGACTCTATGCATAAACATAACCGTCACATAGAGCAGAAAAGATCGCCCATTATCCAAATAAATCATAAAATTAATTTATGGATGAATAATGGATAGTGAGTCGATGCTCGAAGCTATCAAAAGCGGGCACATTCGCCAATATCTTTACATTAATGTTGTTTAATTTTCTTTACTAGCGTGGGGACAATATTTTACTACGACAGAACAAAACCACAACTAACCATATGATAAAAAATGATTTTTACTTCCATTTGTATATATTTATTAAATCGTCAGAAATTTATATTTTTTTGAACAAAAAAACATCGTAGTAGGTATCATCATTTTCACAGCACAAAAATGATGATAAAGACTTATCCAGCAGCTCATTATGTGAGCGCTATGTTATGATTTTAACAATTACATCACGCATTTTATCCCAACAACCGTTCTATTATTTCTCTGTTCCAGTCGGTGTGTAAAATGACTAATCCGATTAAGATATAAGCAATGTTTATACGATAACGTTTTATGCGACTACCACAATTGATGCAGCTATCTGGATAGCTTCAGGAATGGCTACGACAAGTCTCTGAAGTAACGCCGCCCCCTCCCCATTTTAGGTAGAAATAGCGCTGCCCCTTACCTCAATAATAAGAATTATTATCAACAACATCATGCTGAATGGTGTCAGCTTAAAGAAAAATCGACATCGATCACAAAAAAAGCACCCATAAATAGGTATGCTCATTCCATACCACCGTGAATGTGCAAATACTCTTAATTTTGATGGTTTTTCAAAACAATATTTCAAAAATTCGCGGTAGTGCCAGTTACAGTATTTTAAAAAGTAGCGTTCGCGCCACAACGGTGGCTGGCAAGCTCTTTGAGTCAATTGCGGTGAAATCGGCAGGACAGAATAACCCGGTACTGAAAACGCTCCCTACGCGTTTACCTATACTGTTCTATCCGGCGAACAATTGACTGAAAGAGTTTAACATTTATCAGGAGAGCATTATGGCCGTAACCAACGTTGCTGAACTTAACGCACTGGTCGAAAGAGTGAGAAAGGCACAGCAGGAATTTGCCACTTACACTCAGGAACAAGTAGACAAAATTTTCCGTGCCGCCGCACTCGCGGCATCGGATGCCCGTATCCCGCTGGCAAAAATGGCGGTTGCTGAATCCGGTATGGGGATCGTGGAAGATAAAGTCATCAAAAACCACTTTGCATCCGAATACATTTATAACGCCTATCAGGATGAAAAAACCTGTGGCATCCTTTCTACTGATGATACTTTCGGTACGATTACCATCGCAGAGCCTATTGGCCTGATTTGCGGTATTGTTCCCACCACCAACCCCACTTCTACCGCGATTTTTAAAGCACTAATCAGCCTGAAGACGCGTAACGGGATCATTTTCTCTCCGCATCCGCGGGCAAAAAATGCGACCAATAAAGCAGCAGATATTGTTCTGCAAGCCGCGATTGCAGCAGGTGCTCCCAAAGATATTATTGGCTGGATTGATCAGCCGTCCGTCGAACTGTCCAACCAGCTTATGCACCACCCGGATATCAACCTGATTCTGGCTACTGGCGGGCCAGGTATGGTGAAAGCCGCATACAGTTCAGGTAAACCCGCCATCGGCGTCGGTGCTGGCAACACCCCCGTTGTTGTTGATGAAACCGCAGATATCAAGCGTGCCGTTGCCTCTATTCTGATGTCAAAAACCTTTGATAACGGCGTTATTTGTGCCTCAGAGCAATCAGTTATCGTGGTAGACAGCGTCTATGACGCCGTACGTGAACGTTTCGCCACCCATGGCGGCTACATGTTGAAAGGCAAAGAGCTTCATGCCGTACAAAGTATTTTGCTGAAGAACGGTTCGCTGAATGCCGACATTGTGGGGCAACCTGCACCGAAAATCGCAGAAATGGCAGGCATTACTGTTCCTGCAAATACCAAAGTGCTGATCGGTGAAGTCACCGCAGTCGATGAGTCCGAGCCGTTTGCCCATGAAAAACTGTCGCCGACGCTGGCGATGTACCGTGCGAAAGACTTCAACGATGCCGTCATTAAAGCGGAAAAACTGGTGGCAATGGGGGGGATCGGTCACACATCCTGCCTATACACCGATCAGGATAATCAGCCAGAACGTGTGAATCATTTCGGTAATATGATGAAAACGGCGCGCATCCTGATTAACACACCGGCTTCTCAGGGGGGGATTGGCGATCTCTACAACTTCAAACTCGCTCCGTCTCTGACGCTGGGCTGTGGCTCTTGGGGCGGAAACTCCATCTCCGAAAACGTCGGGCCAAAGCATTTGATCAACAAGAAAACGGTAGCCAAGCGAGCAGAGAATATGTTGTGGCATAAACTTCCTAAATCCATCTATTTCCGTCGTGGCTCACTGCCTATCGCCCTTGAGGAAGTCGCCTCGGATGGCGCAAAACGTGCATTTATCGTGACCGACCGTTTCCTGTTCAATAATGGCTATGTCGATCAGGTAACGACCGTTCTGAAACAGCACGGACTGGAAACGGAAGTTTTCTTTGAAGTGGAGGCAGACCCAACCCTGAGCATCGTGCGTAAAGGTGCCGAGCAAATGCACTCCTTCAAGCCCGATGTGATTATTGCTCTGGGTGGCGGTTCGCCAATGGATGCCGCGAAAATCATGTGGGTGATGTACGAACACCCTACAACGCACTTTGAAGAACTGGCGCTGCGCTTTATGGATATCCGTAAACGTATCTACAAGTTCCCGAAAATGGGCGTCAAAGCCAAGATGGTGGCGATTACGACCACATCAGGTACAGGTTCCGAAGTCACGCCGTTTGCGGTGGTGACCGACGATGCAACCGGGCAAAAATACCCGCTGGCAGACTATGCGTTGACGCCAGATATGGCGATTGTAGACGCCAATCTGGTGATGAACATGCCGAAATCATTATGTGCATTTGGCGGGCTTGATGCGGTCACACACTCACTGGAAGCCTATGTTTCCGTGCTGGCAAACGAATATTCAGACGGACAGGCACTGCAAGCGCTGAAACTGCTGAAAGAGAATCTGCCAGACAGCTACCGTGAGGGCGCGAAAAACCCGGTGGCTCGTGAACGCGTACACAACGCCGCAACGATTGCAGGCATCGCGTTTGCCAACGCCTTCCTTGGCGTCTGTCACTCAATGGCGCATAAACTGGGTTCAGAATTCCATATTCCGCACGGCCTGGCGAATGCCCTGCTGATTTCGAACGTGATTCGCTATAACGCGAACGATAACCCGACGAAACAGACAACGTTCAGCCAGTATGATCGTCCACAGGCTCGCCGTCGTTATGCTGAAGTGGCCGACCATCTGCGTTTGACCGCGCCAAGCGATCGTACCGCGCAGAAAATCGAGAAATTGTTGAACTGGCTGGAAAACATGAAGACCGAACTGGGGATCCCGACATCTATTCGTGAAGCGGGCGTACAGGAAGCCGATTTCCTCGCGAAGGTCGATAAACTGTCAGAAGATGCGTTCGACGACCAGTGTACAGGCGCTAACCCACGTTATCCGCTGATTTCCGAGTTGAAACAAATTCTGCTGGATACTTACTATGGTCGTAAGTTCTCTGAAGAAGTAAAAACAGAAGTGGTTGAGCCGGTTGCCAAAGCCGCAAAAATCGGCAAGAAAACCGCACATTAACGCTTGCCGTTACCGCCTGAACCTCTAAGGCGGTTTCTCTCACTGCGATGCCCAACCCGTTTAGAGTTGGGCATTTTTATTGCTTGCTCAGATATCAATACGTCGTTTATTAATAGCCCAGCCAGTCGGATAATTAACCGATTTACACACTTTCCTTACGTGTTAATCCCAGCGCAATTTTATAATGCTTGCGACACACCGAAACATAGCTCTCATTGCCGCCAATAACGACCTGTTCCCCTTCGTGGACGGCATTACCCTGAGCATCTAAACGTAATACACAGTTGGCTTTACGACCACAATGGCAGACCGTTTTTAACTCGATCAGCTTATCTGCCCACGCTAATAAATAGTGACTCCCGGAAAACAAATCACCACGAAAATCGGTACGCAGCCCGTAACATAATACCGGGATAGCTAATTGATCCACGACGTCGGAAAGTTCACTCACCTGCTCACGGGTTAAAAATTGACACTCATCAATTAATACACAATCGACAGGCTGAGCGCGGTGCTCTTTCTCCAGCAGTTCAAATAAGGATGTCTGCGGATTAAACAATAATGCCGGAGAAGAAAGGCCAATGCGTGAACTTACTATCCCCACCCCATGCCGATTATCTATTTCTGCGGTGAACACGAGCGTGCGCATTCCACGCTCCTGGTAGTTATATGATGACTGCAACAGCGCCGTCGATTTTCCTGCATTCATTGCAGAATAATAAAAATAAAGTTGGGCCACTCCGCTACTCCAAAGGCAGGCTATGTCTTTTAGGCCAACGCGTTGCGTTGTTCCAAACGCTAACGTTTTGTCCTGAAAGTTAAATTATTCCTGTATATGATCTTCGTGTCGTAAGAACTTATTGTAACAACTCATCTTCACGCTGTGCAATGGGCTATTCCTCGACCACACGCTGTCCAGATCCCCAACAGTAGCGCCCCATGAGATAAAAAATATAATTATTCCTTATAACAACGACACGACATCAATAAGCCATTTCCTATCGTTTGAGGAAGAAAACAGCATACCAAATGTATTTTTTGATAACAGGAAAGTATTTATATTGATGTAACATAGGGTATGAGTTCTGTTTTAAACATGATATTTTTTAACAAACTTACAAATCTGACTATTGCAGAAAGGAAAATAGCGCTCTATTATCTCACTACACGCCACCAATAATATTAATTTGAGATTATCACAATGAGCGAAGCACTAAAGATTCTTAACAACATCCGTACCCTCCGTGCTCAGTCCAGAGAATGTACTCTGGATACTTTGGAAGAAATGCTGGAAAAACTGGAAGTCGTGGTTAATGAACGCCGCGAAGAAGATAGTCAGGCTCAGGCTGAAGTTGAAGAGCGTGAACGTAAATTGCAGCAATATCGCGACATGCTGATTGCCGACGGTATTGACCCTAACGAATTATTTCAATCTTTAGGTTCAGTGAAAGCGCCAGGTAAAAGCAAACGCGCTGCCCGTCCGGCAAAATATCAATACACTGACGAAAACGGCGAAGTTAAAACCTGGACTGGCCAGGGTCGTACACCGGCAGTAATCAAGAAAGCAGTTGAAGAGCAAGGTAAATCTTTAGACGATTTTCTGCTGTAATTGTTTATAAATTCTGGATACTAAAAACCCCCGATAGTTTATCGGGGGTTTTTCTTTATAACATGCTCAGTAAAGAGAAAACAGATGGGTTGCCGTTTCGGACAACGCTCTGTTTTTCTAAACAAAGCGTTGTTATTACACTCTGTTATTTTTCTTCTGCGTCAATCGTTTCCTGCAACCATTGCGCAAACTCCTGACCTAAACTGTCATGACGTAAACCATATTCTACAAACGCCTGCATATAACCTAATTTATTACCGCAGTCATGGCTCACCCCTTTCAGGTGATAGGCTTCTACCGTTTCTTTTTCCATCAACATTGCAATGGCATCAGTTAACTGAATTTCATTACCCGCGCCCGGTGGGGTTTTCTCCAGCAGAGACCAAATATCAGCAGAGAGAACATAGCGTCCAACGACAGCTAAATTAGACGGAGCTTCCGATGCTTTAGGTTTCTCAACTACGCCGACCATTGGCGCACTATCCCCTGCTTTTAATTCCACACCTTTGCAATCGACTACGCCGTAGCTACTTACATTTTCAACAGGCTCAACCATAATCTGGCTATTGCCTGTAGTAGAAAAACGTTGCAGCATTTCGCTCAGGTTATCTTTCTTCAGATCGGATTCATATTCATCAATAATCACGTCGGGCAGAATAACCGCGACTGGTTCATCTCCGACTAACGGATGCGCGCACAATACGGCATGGCCCAGCCCTTTCGCTAATCCCTGGCGTACTTGCATAATGGTAACGTGTTTCGGGCAGATGGATTGAACTTCTTCCAATAGCTGGCGTTTAACACGCTTTTCCAATATAGCTTCCAATTCAAAACTGGTATCGAAATGGTTTTCGATGGAATTCTTAGAAGAGTGTGTAACAAGAATAATTTCATTAATCCCGGCGGCGATACACTCATTAACAACATATTGGATTAGCGGTTTATCTACCAACGGCAGCATTTCTTTAGGAATGGCTTTGGTGGCAGGTAACATACGCGTTCCTAACCCTGCAACCGGTATGACCGCTTTTTTTACTTTTTTATTCACAATAGACATAAACAGCCTCTTATATACCGTTCAAATAATGAACTTTATTTATCTAATCAAGATAACCGAAAGAGTATAACGACTTTAACAAGGGTACGCTTGCCCCAACGTTGTCGTTCAATAAAAAATAAGATAACTCCCTACATATATCTGTCATACCTCAAGCTGCATGTGCGTTGACCACATTACGCGGTGCTCATCGTGAACATCGTCCCAAGGTCAACTATTCAGTCGTCAACATCAGCCGTAAACGACCGCCGCCTCCCCATATCTGGCATTGCCATGCTTGACACTGATAATTCAGTTGATTGAGATAAGCACCTTCTAGTGTTCCTAAAGGGACACCGCTATTCAGTGCCATCTGCTGTTCATTAACATCCAACGTCGCATTTAGCCCTGCGGAAATCAGTATCAACTGTTCTAATTGCCGGTGGTAATACCCGACAAGTAGAGGAAAACGACCATCCAAACTCGCCTGTCGCAATAACTGATTGACCTGTTTTAATAACGTCGGCAGATACGGTAAGCGATGTTGCCGATCGGCCAAATGCTCTTGAAGTAATCCGTTGAACAAGGTTCGAAGCAGTAATGCTGCCAACGTCCCATTATTATTGACGCCCTGAGTCACATCCAGACAATAGAAGGCTAATTCAGTCTCCGAAAGCGCGGCAATATCCAACACCAATCCCGGTTGTTCCGCAGTCGTCAACTGACGGTAATTAACACGACAGCGTGCGAGCGTTTGCTGAACCGGAGGCTGCAACTGAGCGAGTAGTTTAGTCACCGCCTCAGGTGACTGGTTGAGGGAATCCATATCCTGCATCAGTTGATCCATCTCATTCAATTGCGAGGTGAACATGTCGGGATACAAACATGACATCACCGCCTCACGCAAACGTGTGTAGTCACGAATGGGTTTAAGCAGGACATCCTGAACGCCAAGACGCAGCACTTTGGCGATATCCGCCATCTGGCTAGTGGCAGAAATAACAAGTATTGGCGTGTCATTATCTTTCAATCGCAGACGTTCAAGGAACTCAATTCCCCCCATCGTCGGCATCTTCAGATCGCAAATCATTAAATCGGGTTGGTATTGTTCAAGAATACGCAACGCATCTAATCCGTTAATCGCTTCCCGAACCGAAGCCCCAAGAGAAGTCAGATAACCAGCGAGCACAGATCGAAAAACGGCCTCGTCATCAATGACTAAAATATGCTTACCCGCCAGTGGTTGTTCCATCAGTACTCCTTACTTCAAACACCGAATAATCACACCTGCTTTCGCGTCAATGCACCGGATAGACGGCACATCATGTATTCTTCACGACATGCGCGCTGTACTACGCTTTTTTCGCTAGCGGCAACAAGTCATCACGCATCTTTTCTACTGCCTTATAGCCCGCATCAATCGCCTCCTGCGCCCGATGGAAATCTAACGTAGCAATCTGGGTACAATACGGTTGCAGCAGCACATCGGGCGGATCGCCCGCCATCCGCGTCATTTTCAGTCGATTTTCCAGAATCTGGATTGATGTGCTCATTATCTCCATCGCCGTTGGCGAACTTTCTGTTGAACGACGTCGACCACGCAGTAAACGTTCCCGCATCCTGCTACGCCAATCTTGCGGAATGTCCCCAACGTCAATGTCTGACGCCGTCGGTTTAATCGACAGCAAATCCTGATGATTAAGGCTCGCATCATGTTGGAGATCAACCGCTATCACGATGTCAGCCCCCATTGCCCGCGCCAAAGAAACAGGGACAGGGTTAACCACCGCGCCATCTACCAGCCAGTAATCGTTAAATCTAACGGGAGATAGCAGGCCGGGCATGCTACAAGACGCGCGCATCGCCTGATGTAAATCTCCCTCGGTCAACCAGATCTCACGCCCTGTACTCAGGTTTGTCGCCACTACACCATATTTGATAGCACAATCTTCGATCTGTGTTGTATGTAACAAATGCTTTACGCTATTAAAGACTCTATCGCCACGCAACAAACTGCCACGTTGCCAGGAAAGATCCATCAGTCGAATCACGTCCCAATAACCAAATCCCCTTACCCAACGATCCATTGAGTATAGATTGTTTGTCGCATACGCCGCGCCAACCAGCGCACCGATAGAGCAGCCCGCCACAACGTCAACCACAATTCCCATTTCCGTTAACGCATTAATCACACCAATATGCGCCCATCCTTTCGCTGCGCCCGATCCCAAGGCTATCCCAATTTTTTTCCGTTGCATAATCGATCCACTTACCTCCATTTTAGCGCACATTGCTACACGTAGCGTTTCTTAGGTAACATACTCAGCATCCTGCATAGAGAACGCTTTATTCTCTATCAGTTTTTATCTTAAATTTTCTTCAGGAGATGTTGTGTTAGAATCTTGTCCCTGTTGCAGTGGATTGCAGTATAATGCATGCTGCCAGCCCTACCTCACGCATGCTGTGACAGCGGCCGAACCTGTCGTATTAATGAGGTCGCGCTATACTGCTTACGTCAAACACGATGTCGATTATCTTATCGCCACCTGGCATCCCGACCTCCACCCTGAGAAATGGCGCGAGACGCTTACTGAAAGCTGCCAGAATTCACAGTGGCTTAGCCTCACTATACTGGCAACGTCTCCAGGAAAAACGTCCGATGAGGGCTATGTGGAATTCGCCGCACGTTATCTATCGGAAACCAACAACCAGCAGACAGAATTAATGCGAGAACGCTCACGCTTCCTTCGTCAGCATAATCGCTGGTACTATATAGACGGCGTTCATGTGCAGACAGGCAGAAATGAACCTTGCCCGTGCGGTTCCGGCAAAAAATACAAAAAGTGTTGCGGATACTAGAACACAGGCCATCGCCCACGCAGCCTTACCGCTGCGTTACCATAAGATCGTTATTTTAGTTTTTGGACAGGATCCACACGCTCATGCCATCCCAAAATATACAAAAAAAAGTATTACGAACCATTTGCCCTGATGCTAAAGGGCTTATTGCGAAAATTACGAATATTTGTTACAAGCACGAACTGAACATCGTGCAAAACAATGAGTTTGTCGATCATCGCACGGGACGCTTTTTCATGCGAACCGAGCTAGAAGGGATCTTCAACGACACCACGCTGTTAGCCGATCTGGATAGCGCGCTTCCCGAAGGCTCTTCTCGCGAACTAACCGCGACAGGCCGTCGCCGGATTGTGATTTTGGTGACAAAAGAAGCTCACTGTCTGGGCGATTTATTGATGAAAAGCGCCTATGGTGGCCTGGATGTCGAGATCGCCGCGGTTATCGGCAACCACGACACATTACGGACACTGGTCGAACGGTTTGATATTCCTTTTCACCTCGTCAGCCATGATGGTCTGACGCGTGAAGAACACGATCAACAGATGATTGTGCAGATCGACCAATACAAACCGGATTACGTTGTGTTAGCGAAATATATGCGGGTACTGACGCCTGCATTTGTTCAGCATTATCCAAATCAGGTAATCAATATTCACCACTCATTTTTACCTGCCTTTATCGGTGCCCGTCCGTACCATCAGGCATACGAACGCGGTGTAAAAATCATTGGCGCGACGGCACACTACGTCAACGACAATCTGGATGAAGGCCCCATCATCATGCAGGACGTCATCCATGTCGACCATACTTACTCAGGCGACGATATGATGCGCGCAGGTCGTGACGTTGAGAAAAATGTCCTGAGCCGTGCCCTATACCGCGTGCTGGCGCAGCGTGTTTTTGTCTACGGTAACCGCACCATTATTCTGTAATAGGTTGATTGGGCATCAGTTTGTATAAGGATGCGCCGAACGGAATAAAAAAACGACAACTGCATTTATTTTTGATATATACCGCTTTACAGGGGCGTGTCATTTGATATGATGCGCCCCGCTTGAAGCGAAAGCGACTAGCAGCAAGGCCAGTGGTGGGGTTCCCGAGCGGCCAAAGGGAGCAGACTGTAAATCTGCCGTCACAGACTTCGAAGGTTCGAATCCTTCCCCCACCACCATTTCAAGCAGCACCTCTGAATTAACCTCCTACGCCACAGCATCAGAATTCCCATTAGGGGAAGGTGAGAACCTTCGACCAAGGTTCGACAAAACCGGCACGGTTTTGAGCAATGCGCAGCATTGACCCGCAGGGCGAGGAGCGGAGCGACGAGTTATCCTTCCCCCACCACCATTTCAAGCAGCACCTCTGAATTAACCTCCTACGCCACAGCATCAGAATTCCCATTAGGGGAAGGTGAGAACCTTCGACCAAGGTTCGACAAAACCGGCACGGTTTTTAGCCCCCTTCTTCTTTCATTAATATATCTGCCTATAAGTTCAGCAATTTTGCTTAATGACCTCCTTATCCAAAAACGTTTACGTTATAAAATTAGGCTTCACAATAAATAAGTTATATGCATTAATAGCATTATCGTCCAGAGAGGGAATTTTAGAGACTTGAGACTATGAGCGAATATTACAGCCGCAACTTTAATCGTATTGCAGCAGAAGTTGACCGAAATATAGCTGAAACACGATCTCTGGATCGTGAATTTTTTTGCTACAAAATTAGCTCGATATCCGCAGTAAAATGAACACGGGTGAACTCTCCCCCATGAAGCCATCCACTCTTTAGAACAAGAAATCGCTGCGCTCAAAAGGCAAGATCAAATGCTTGCCATGGAGCAGATGAAACAAGTTATTATTGCCAAAGCTGTCGTTACGGAAGAAGATCGTAATACACGAGCAAGAGAGAAAACCCAGCGAATTAATCTGGCGATTGCCAACTTGGGATTCGTCGGCGGTGGGCTTCAATTAGTGGCCGGTGCAGGTATTACGGGAACAGGAGCGGGCATCATTCCCGGCACATTACTCATGGCCCATGGTTTCAATAATGTCATCGAAAACGGTTACTACCTTCTCTACCGAGAATCCTATACTGGCCCGGTTAGGTTTGTTTATAGGCAAATTGGTTCCCAACTCGGTTTACCGAACAATAATAGTGACATCATTTATACTTTTGTTGATATTGGCTTATCTATCAATGGATTATTGGGATATCGTTTGACAGAGGACGCACAAAGATTGTATCGATTTATCAATGCAGATTTGCTCTGGGGAATGAAGGAAATGGGGATAAAAACCATGAAGAATGGTGAACTTTACTTTGAAATTCTTTCTGACATAAATACTGCGGCAGGACAATACCTTTCATACTAAATTATTTTTTCGTACACAGTAAATTTTTATTTACATACTATAGAGATGGGAATTTAATATATGGAATTATTCAGCATAAACATTGAGGTACCATTATGATTTTCTTATACGTTATTTTTTCAACAATCTCTCTTGTTCCGCTCTATTTATCTATGAAAAAATTGACGGCTTCTGAATTTATCTATACTAGATTTGCAGCAATTCTATTAGCCACCGTTTTCATGTGTTTTCATCTGTATATATTTCACACAGAAGAAATACCAATATTAAGTATCTCCATAAAAGACAATGAATTCATCTACAATAGCTCGTTTATATTTGCCTTACTATGTTCGACTACCAGTGCGATAGCACATAACCGAGGTTAAAAGTATTTAAAGGTTACTGAAATGGCATTTATTCATATCTTAATATCAACACTCGCTCTCATTCCTGCCTATTTTTCTATAAAAAAGCTTACCGAGTCTGACAATGTTTACTATAAATTTTTTGGCATCCTTATTTCTTGCACACTAATGTCTTTCCATTTTTACACCTATCACGATGGGGAAATACCATTTATTGGCACATCTATTGAGAACAATAACCTTGCCCATTACAGTTCTTTCATATTTGGTTTAATCAGTGGGTTTGTAGGATGGTCAGCATATCATGAAGATTAAAAATAACCATAAAAAAACAAAATAATACAATGGCGCACAGTGATCATTAGTGAATCACTATGCGTTTTAAATTTACTGACAGTCTCTCGAAGTTTTTATTATCAGAGACTTAATAAGAAGATTCCTGCCAGAAAAGACACGAACTGGTGCGTGCTGCAATATGCTCCCATTCTATTGTTGCATATTTTAAGGAAACGCTTTCCTGTGGTTGCATTCCATTATGCGTCATAGAATTGGGAAAAAAGAAACGAAGATCGGTAATAATTGCACTTTTTAGCCGTAGTAAAAAATAGTATTCATTCCCCCCGGTTTGAGCCGTTCGATAAAACTTAAACTCACAATCTAATTTTTCATTATCATCTCATGCTTGTGCAAATAACGGGGTCGCTTTATCTACTGGTTTACGAACCCCGGTGGCATCGTAGCAAAAATATAACCTCACGCTTTTCCTTTCCAGCGCCCCGGAACATAAGAGAACACCGGAAGCTGCCATGACCAACGAATTGCCGCCAGACGCACAGCCAAACCAATCGTAAATGACGCTAACAGGTTAATATCATGATTGACGCCAAGCGACTTTAGTCCAAGGTATAAAAGTGCGACTAACAGCGAGACACTAGCGTACAGCTCTTTCTTCAATACCATCGGCGTGCGGTTGCAGAATATATCCCGTAATATTCCACCGAAAATCCCGGTCACAATCCCCGCCATAACCACCACTGTCGTCGAATAATTCAGTTTGAGTGCTACATTGCAGCCAATAATGGTAAAAGCAATAAGCCCCATCGCATCGAGCACCAGAAAGAGGCGATGCAAATGGTGCATGAAACGCGCAATAATAATGGTGAAAAGGCCTGCACCAATAGTGAGATAAATATAGCCGGGGTGTTGCGTCCAGCCGATGGGGTAATTGCCAAGGAGAATATCGCGCACGGTGCCACCACCCAGCGCAGTGATAAAGGCAATCATGCCTACGCCAAAAATATCCATATTACGACGCCCGGCAGCCAGCGCCCCGGACATCCCCTCTGCCGTAATCGCGATCAGATAGATGTAAGTCAGCACACAAGTTATCCTGTGAAATGTGCCACTCCCTCTGTCCTCTTTACCTGAGAGTTTACGCAGCAGCGCTGCTTGCCCCTTCGGTGGGTTGACTCGCAACCTCTCTCCAGTTGGCTTCAATGGAATTCGCAGTTAGGGTAGCCTGAGCGATTATGGGAGTTTGCGCCTTCGGCGGAGCGTCATTTTATACCCGACACAATAGCGGGTATGCGCCCTCTCTCCTGCGAGGTGCGGAGTATAACGGTCGGCGGGGCTTGGGTTCAACCGAATATAAGTGAATCTTATTCTCAACGACTCTTATCTGCCTCAATCCCCCCGAAAGCCAGAGCAATAAGCCCAACACGGCAAGCTGAAGGCCGTCGCCTCACCGTGACGGCATACCCCATTTTCTGCTACCATCGGGTCACATTTTTTAGCGAATGGCAGCGAACATGAAAGTTGTATCTTTTAATATCAATGGCCTGCGAGCGCGCCCTCATCAGTTGGCCGCCATTATTGAACAACACCAGCCGGATATCATCGGGTTGCAGGAAACGAAAGTCCACGATGACATGTTTCCGTTAGAGGATGTCAGCCAGTACGGTTACCATGTTTATTATCATGGGCAAAAGGGTCACTACGGCGTCGCGTTGCTGTGTAAGACGCAGCCGATTGCGGTTCGGCGCGGTTTCCCAACGGATGAAGACGATGCGCAACGTCGGATCATTATGGCGGATTTTGCTACCGAGCATGGCACATTCACCGTCGTTAACGGCTATTTCCCTCAGGGAGAAAGCCGCGACCATCCGGTGAAATTCCTCGCCAAGACGCGCTTCTATCAGGATCTGCAAACCTATCTGGAACAACATCACAGCGCAACACAACCGCTGATTGTGATGGGTGATGTCAATATCAGCCCCACCGATCTGGATATCGGGATCGGAGAAGAGAACCGTAAGCGCTGGCTGCGCACAGGGAAGTGTTCTTTCCTGCCGGAAGAGCGTGACTGGATGGCACGTTTGCAGGGCTGGGGGCTAATTGACACCTTCCGTGCTGCCAACCCAGAAAGCAACGATCGTTTCTCGTGGTTTGATTACCGATCTTCCGGGTTCGATGACAACCGTGGCCTGCGCATTGATCTGATTCTCGCCAGTACCTTTCTGGCCGAACGCTGCATCGCTACCGGTATTGACTATGATATCCGCGGCATGGAAAAGCCTTCCGATCACGCGCCGATTTGGGCACAGTTCTCGTTGTAAAAATAACATCCCCGCGGTGCATTAAAGCCACAGCGGGGATGAAAATTGGCGCAAATATCACGCGTAGTGCTTTATTTATTCACCGTGATTACTTCACCAGTTGCCATATCAGGTTGTTCGTTCCCAACGTTTGCTTGTCCCGCACGCATTGTAGAATCACACCTTCAACTTTAACGACGGCACCTTCAGAATAGTTACGGTTTTCATACACACAACAGCGCAAACAGTTGTTATTTTGCTCGCGCACCGTTGTCCCTGCCCCCCACACTTCCGGTGGCACAGGAACCACAATATCCGTTTCGCCACGATTAGCCTGTGCCAACGCGGGCAGCACCAGCATCACACTGGCCAAACACAAAGACACTAACGATTTCATTGCTCCTGCTCCTTCGCTTTTTTAGTCTGAGGCTTGCGTCGCTTTGAGGCATTCGACGGTGGCGCTGAAAGCCCTTTAAACGCGCTTACCGCGCCATTTTGTTTCGCTTGCTGAATCAGTTCCTGTAAGGCGTTCGTCAGCGGTTGCATAAAATCCTGATAGCGGCATTTTTTTTCGCTGATTTGCGTTAATGTCGCTTCCCAATGCGCGGTCATGTCAGGATGCGCCGCGCTGGCAGGCAGGGAATGAATCAATGCGCGCCCCGCTTCACTGGCGTGAATATAGCGTGCTTTCTTAAACAGGAATGTCCGTTTAAACAATAATTCGATGATGCCGGCGCGCGTCGCCTCTGTACCTAAACCATCGGTCGCCCGCAAGATTTTCTTCAGATCTTTATCCTGCACAAAACGCGCGATCCCCGTCATCGCCGAGAGCAGCGTTGCATCGGTAAACGGCCGCGGTGGCTGAGTCTGGCGCTCAACCACCTCGCCGCGTTCACACAATAGCTCATCCCCTTTTGCCACCACGGGCAACGGCATACCTTCGTTTTCTTCGTCTCGCTCTTTGCCACCCAGCAATGTGCGCCACCCCGCTTCAGCCAGGAAGCGTGCTTTGGCAATAAATTTACCGCCCGCAATATCCAGTTCAATGACACACTTGCGGAACACGGCGTCAGGGCAGAACTGCATGATATACTGCCGTGCGACTAAGCCGTACACCTTGCGTTCATTCTCCGTCAGCGTAACATTTGCACTACGCGCGGTGGGAATAATGGCGTGGTGGGCATCGACCTTGCCATCATCCCAACAGCGGTTACGCCGATCCCCATCCATAACGGGCTGTGGCAATAGGTCGGGCTGGTGTGTGGATATCGCATTGAAGACGGCATGACGCCCGGCAAAATGCTCCTCTGGCAGATAGCGGCAGTCAGAACGCGGATAGGTGATCAGCTTGTGGGTTTCATAAAGCTTCTGGCACACATCCAACACCTGCTGCGCGCTAAGCCCAAAACGCTTCGCAGCCTCGATCTGTAGCGTCGACAGCGAATAAGGCAACGGTGCGATTTCCGATTCCCGTTTATCATTATAGCTGGTGACAAACGCGGGTTGTCCCTCAATGCGTTTGACGACGTGTTCCGCCAGTGAGCGGTGTAATAAACGCCCTTCTTCATCCTGATAAGGTTCACAGGATTCGCTGGGTTGCCAGATCGCAACAAAACGCTCATCGGCAGGCGTCACAATATGGGCTTTCACTTCGAAATAATCTTTGGGAATGAAGTTTTCTATTTCTTCATCTCGCCGAACCACCAGTCCCAGCACCGGCGTTTGCACGCGACCAACCGACAGCACGCCGTCATAACCAGCATTACGTCCTAATATCGTATAGGCGCGCGTCATGTTAATGCCGTAAAGCCAATCCGCACGAGAACGTGCGAGCGCCGACACGCACAGGGGAATAAATTCTCTATTCTCACGCAGGCGAGAGACCGCGCGCTCAACCGCCTGTGGGTTGAGATCATTGATCAGGCAACGACGTACCTGCTGACGTTTCTCTTCCGGCAAGGAAAGGTATTCCAGCACCTCATCCACCAGCAGTTGCCCTTCACGATCGGGGTCGCCAGCATGAATGACTTCGCTGGCATCATTCAGGAGTTTTTTGATGGTGTTGAGCTGTTTGCTGACAGAGGGACGCGGTTGCAACAGCCATTTCTGGGGAACGATGGGTAAGTCAGCAAGCGACCATCGTGCATAGCGCGCATCATAAACATCCGGCTGCGCCTGCTCCAACAGGTGGCCTACGCACCACGTCACGACATCATTCTGGCCGCAGGCAATAAAACCATCACCGCGTCGATGCGGTTTGGGTAATACGTCTGCAATCGCCCGCGCAAGGCTGGGCTTTTCGGCAATAAAAAGTCGCATTATTCACCATCAAGCAGACTGGGCATTTCCCGCGTAACTCGCGGGAAAGCACGCTGTAAAACGGGTGGAAAATCACATTTATTCAACAGACGACGATCAGAAGTAATGCACGAACGTGTCGGTATCGAGCGGCGTGAGCGTCGTCGATGCTTTGAGCTGTGGTGTCCCAAGATAAAGGAAACCGACAATTTCATCCTGTTCGCGGCAGTTGAACGCTTCACGTACCAGGGGATTGTGCGTCCAGGCACCGCTGCGCCAGATACCATTAAAGCCCTGTGCCAGTGCCGCCATCTGCATGGCTTGAACCGCACAGCCCGCGGAGACAATTTGCTCCCACAGTGGGACTTTCGGACTTTCTTCACAATGCGCGACAACGGTAATAATCAGCGGCGCGCGATAAGGTGCCTGACGCGCTTTCTCGATACCAGCTTCATCCAGCCCTTCCTGCCGTGCCGCACGAGTCAGGAGTGTACTAAAACGATCCAAACCTTCATTTTCGATCATAAAAAAGCGCCACGGCTGCATCGCACCATGATCCGGCGCACGCATACCCGCGTGGATAATATTATTCAATGCCTCACCCGTCGGTGCTGGCGCGATCAGGCGCGAGGCCGAACGACGATTCAATAGCAATTCAAGAGCATCCATCGCACATCTCCTGTCTGGCAATATAATTTCTACGGTACAGCCCATTTCTACGGTAGAAATGACTGAGCGACAACGTTGCGCGCCACGTTAGCACAAGTAGAAGTTTTGTTACAAGATAACCCCGACAGGCACACTCCCATGATGATTTAATGCTGACTTTTTACTGTCTGCTCATTAGGATACTATCACTCCTTGTGCTTCATCACTTGCCAGAGGGCGGGTTGAAGGACGTAGGGCATACGCTGTTTACCCGTTCATGGAGATATCATGCGCACATTGTGGCGAATTTTTAGCGGATTTTTTAAGTGGACATGGCGTCTGCTTAATTTTATCAGAGAATTTATTCTCAATATTTTCCTTATCGCTCTGATTTTAGTTGGTGTTGGGATCTACACACAGGTAAATACGGCCCCAGAAACGGCCACGAAAGGGGCGCTGCTGGTTGATCTGACGGGGGTGGTGGTTGATCAACCCACCGTTAACAACAAACTGCGTCAATTAGGCCGCGAGTTCTTCGGCGCGTCGAGCAACCGCCGCCAGGAAAACTCACTGTTTGATATTGTCGACAGTATTCGCCAGGCAAAGAGCGACGAGAACATCACCGGAATGGTACTGGATCTCAGCGATTTTACCGGCGCCGATCAGCCGTCGCTGCAATATATCGGTAAGGCTCTGCGCGAATTCCGTGATAGCGGCAAACCTATTTATGCCGTCGGCGACAGCTACAACCAGTCTCAATATTATTTGGCCAGTTTTGCCAATACGGTGTCATTGACGCCTCAAGGTAGTGTTGATCTGCATGGCTTTGCGACCAATAACCTCTACTTCAAATCTCTGCTTGATAAGCTGAAAGTCACCAGCAATATCTTCCGCGTGGGCACCTATAAATCAGCCGTTGAACCCTATCTGCGCGACGAGATGTCCCCTGCGGCACGCGATGCCGATGGACGCTGGATTAATGCACTGTGGCAGCAGTATTTAAATACGGTTTCCGCTAATCGCCAGATTACGCCACAACAGCTCTTCCCAGGAGCGACTGGAATTATTGCCGGTTTGCAGGCCGTTCAGGGCGACACCGCTCGCTATGCGCTCGACAATAAGCTGGTTGATGAAGTCGCATCCCGTTCAATAACTGAACAATCGCTGGTTAAAACGTTCGGCTGGAATAGCCAGAAAAACAACTTTAACTTCATCAGTATCTACGATTACGTCATCAAACCACCGGTGCCAAACAACAACCAGATCGCAGTGGTGTTCGCCAGTGGTGCCATCATTGACGGACCAGAAACACCGGGAATGGTCGGCGGCGATACCACGGCTGCACAAATCCGTGCCGCTCGTCTCGATCCTAAAATTAAAGCACTGGTGCTCCGCGTCAATAGCCCCGGCGGTAGCGTTACCGCGTCGGAGCTGATTCGCTCGGAACTGATGGCGCTCCGTCTGGCCGGCAAACCGATCGTCGTATCCATGGGCGGTATGGCGGCATCGGGCGGCTACTGGATTTCAACACCAGCGAACGCCATCATCTCCAGCGCCAGTACGCTGACAGGCTCTATCGGTATTTTCGGCGTGATTAACACGTTCGAAAATTCGCTGGAAAGCCTTGGCGTTCACACGGATGGCGTTGCCACCTCCCCGCTGGCCGATCTGTCAATCACGAAATCACTGCCACCGGAATTTTCACAGATGATGCAGTTGAGTATTGAGCGCGGTTATAAAAACTTCATCGATATCGTGGCACAGGCACGTAAGAAAACGCCGGAGCAAATCGATCAGATCGCGCAAGGGCATGTCTGGGTCGGAAGCGACGCGAAAGAAAATGGTCTGGTCGATCAGCTTGGTGATTTTGACGATGCCGTGAAGAAAGCCGCTGAGCTGGCTAAACTGGGGCAATACCAGTTGAACTGGTATGCCGAACAACCTGGCCTCATCGACACCATGTTGAATCAGGTGAATGCCTCTGTTTACGCCCTGCTGCCCGTTGCCGTTCAGTCTATGCTGCCAGCACCGGTCGCACAGTTGGCAGAAGTGATGCAATCACAGCCATCCATCATGAATAACCTGAACGACCCGCAGAACCGGTACGCCTTTTGCCTGACCTGCGGAGAGGTCCGGTAACGGTTACAGTAGCCGCCCATATGTACCCTAAATAATTCGAGTTGCGTGACAAAACGCTAGCGTTTTGAACAACGCCAAAGCGGCGGCCCTTCACGGTGAGGCTCAGAAATGAGCCGAGTATTGCCAACGCACAAGCAGCTTGAAGTATGACGTGTATAGCCCGGTAATAGTCATTGCTTATGATTGTATTATCGGGCTATTTTTCCCTCTATAATTAATTTTTTATCCTTACTCACACCACCATGCGAAAGAAATCCATCTATGTCGCCTACACGGGCGGCACTATTGGCATGCAGCGATCCGCCAATGGCTATGTACCGGTATCCGGTCATTTACAACAGCAATTGGCAAATATGCCCGAATTCCATCGCGAAGAGATGCCCTCGTTCACGATCCATGAATACGACCCGCTGATCGATTCCTCCGATATGACGCCAGCAGACTGGCAATCTATCGCGAACGATATCCGGGATCATTACGATGATTATGACGGTTTCGTGATTCTGCATGGTACAGACACAATGGCGTTTACTGCATCCGCGCTCTCGTTTATGCTGGAAAATCTTGCCAAGCCGGTTATCGTGACAGGGTCACAAATTCCGCTCGCGGAATTGCGTTCAGACGGCCAGACCAACTTGCTGAACGCGCTATACGTTGCCGCTAATCACCCGATTAATGAAGTCGCCCTCTTCTTCAATAACAAGCTGTTACGCGGCAATCGCACCACCAAAGCCCATGCGGATGGTTTTGATGCTTTTGCTTCCCCCAATTATCCACCACTGCTGGAAGCGGGAATCCATATTCGTCGGCTGGCTCCTACCGTGGAATGCAGCAACTGCCCACCGCTGAAAGTGCATCCCATTACGCCGCAGCCTATTGGGGTGATTACGATTTATCCCGGTATTTCTGCCGATGTCATCAGCAATTTCCTCCGTCAGCCCGTGAAAGCGCTTATTTTACGCTCCTACGGCGTTGGCAACGCGCCGCAAAGCCCCGGCTTACTGCACGAGTTACGCGAGGCTTCTGCGCGCGGAATTGTGGTCATCAACCTGACGCAGTGTATTTCCGGGCGTGTGAATATGGGCGGCTATGCGACAGGTAATGCGCTGGCGCATGCAGGCGTCATCAGTGGTTTTGACATGACCGTTGAAGCCGCATTGACCAAACTGCATTACTTACTGAGTCGGCTGGATCTCAGCGCCGATGAAATTCGCCATTTGATGCAGCAAAACCTGCATGGGGAATTGAGCGATAAAGATTGAGTCAATCACGGAGCAGATAATGAAAAAAGCATTGCTATTAGTTGATTTACAAAATGATTTTTGTCCCGGTGGCGCATTGGCCGTTAATGAAGGCAACCACGTCATTGCGGTGGCCAACCGTGCTATTAAAGCCTGCGTGGATGCGGGTGTCACGGTGATCGCCAGTCAGGATTGGCACCCTGAGAATCACGGTAGTTTTGCCGTTAATGCAAACACCAAGGTCGGAGAAATCGGCGAATTAAACGGATGGCCGCAGATCTGGTGGCCGGTTCACTGCGTGCAGGGAACCGCTGGGGCTGATTTTCATCCAGCGCTGAATCAGTCGGCCATTCAGTGGGTTGTACAGAAAGGTACGCAGCAGGATATTGACAGCTATAGCGCATTTTTCGATAACGGACATCGGGTGAAAACCGAATTGGATGGGTGGCTACGTGCCAACCACATCACCCATTTGTCCGTTTTGGGACTGGCGACAGATTATTGCGTCAAGTTCAGCGTGTTGGATGCCATTGCTCTGGGTTATCACACCGACGTGCTGGTGGACGGTTGCCGGGGCGTGAATCTTGCACCTAACGACAGCGAATTCGCCTTGCAGGAAATGGCACAGCGTGGAGCGACACTTACGGATCTGACGCAGTTCCTTGCTACGCTATCCTCTGCCCGCTGACGCCAGCAACAACCGAAAATAACGGCAGCCAACGAGGCTGCCTGTTGATGCGGATTTGAATGTAACTTAGGGTTTTAGAGTAACAATTGCGTCAGCCCCGCTAAACTGGCGCTTCAGTTCTTGCTTACTCTTGATCACAATTTCGCCATTGGTGCCAATCGTCATGTGCTCAGCCTGTTCGTTATGGCGAGCTTGCCACATCATCACCATTTGCAGGCTATTTTCTTTCTGTTCGGTCGTTAACGCGACACCGTCTGGCCATTTACCCAGTTCTACCGCCGTAACCAGCCGTTGGTAAATTTCTGGCGTCATGGCGTCGATCAGATCATTGAGTTCCATATCCGGTTTCTGCTCCGAGAAAGGTCAAATGTATGCTTACTGAATTCGTGTCATACCGCGTTCTATAGTAGCTGAATCGTTTAAAGCTATCTCAGCCGCTATACCCGCCTTGCTACAAACAGATTACCCGTCAACGCGCTCACCATCAACGTCATCAATAAAGCTCAGCGAAGCGGAATTCACACAATAACGTTCGCCCGTGGTTTTCGGGCCATCAGGGAAAACGTGCCCCAGATGCGCATCACACTGCCCACAGCGGATCTCGATACGGCGCATATTGTGTGAATCATCTTCCAGATAGCGAATAGCTTCTGAGGACACGGGCTGATCGAAGCTCGGCCAGCCACAGCCGGAATCGTATTTGCTGTCGGAATAAAACAGCGGGGACTGGCAGCACAGACAGTGATAAACGCCAGTACGCTTGTTATGCAGCAATTTGCCTGAAAACGCAGGCTCCGTACCACGTTGCTGGGTGACATAGCGCTGCATCTCAGTCAATTCAGTATTGTCGGATGGGGTACGTGAAGCAGAGTCGTTAGTCATGGAAATCTCACAGCAGGTGTTATCAATTCGATTAACTGTTGATTATAACAAAAAATTAACAACCTGACAGGCCGTTCTGACCTAATAGTAGAAATGTTATTAGCATGAATATTTAATTGTGATGTGCATCACATATCAAGATAACACAGGCTTTATATGATGCATTCTGCCCTCATATCAGTCTTAGATGTTACCGAGTTACAGGCTCGAGCGGTTTTTGCACAAACATTGGTCATAGGTTTGACTTACAGCAACTATTGACACGATTCCGCTTGACGCTCAGCAAGGTTTTTGTAATTTTACAACCAACCTTTTATTCACAAACCAATAGCTGGTGGAATATATGACTATCAAAGTAGGTATCAACGGTTTTGGCCGTATCGGCCGTATTGTTTTCCGCGCTGCGCAAGAGCGTTCTGACATCGAAATCGTTGCAATCAACGACCTGTTAGATGCTGAGTACATGGCGTATATGCTGAAGTACGACTCAACTCATGGTCGTTTCAACGGCACCGTTGAAGTTAAAGATGGCCACCTGGTTGTTAACGGCAAAACCATTCGTGTTACCGCAGAGCGCGATCCTGCAAACCTGAAGTGGAACGAAGTTAACGTTGATGTCGTTGCTGAAGCAACTGGCCTGTTCCTGACTGACGAAACTGCACGTAAGCACATCGCTGCTGGCGCGAAAAAAGTAGTTCTGACTGGTCCATCTAAAGATGACACCCCGATGTTCGTTATGGGCGTAAACCACAAAGCTTACGCAGGCCAGGACATCGTTTCTAACGCATCTTGCACCACTAACTGTCTGGCACCGCTGGCAAAAGTTATCAACGACAACTTCGGTATCGTTGAAGCGCTGATGACCACCGTTCACGCCACCACTGCAACCCAGAAAACCGTTGATGGCCCGTCTCACAAAGACTGGCGCGGCGGCCGTGGCGCAGCACAGAACATCATCCCATCTTCTACCGGTGCGGCTAAAGCAGTAGGTAAAGTTATCCCTGAACTGAACGGTAAACTGACGGGTATGGCGTTCCGCGTTCCTACCCCGAACGTTTCTGTTGTTGACCTGACTGCACGTCTGGAAAAACCAGCGTCTTACAAAGAAATCTGTGCAGCAATCAAATCTGCTTCTGAAGGCGAGCTGAAAGGCGTGCTGGGCTACACCGAAGACGAAGTGGTTTCTACCGATTTCAACGGTGAAAAACTGACTTCCGTATTTGATGCTAAAGCGGGTATCGCACTGAGCGATAACTTTGTGAAACTGGTTTCCTGGTACGACAACGAAACTGGCTACTCAAACAAAGTTCTGGATCTGATCGCTCACATCTCTAAATAAGCGTCAGCGATGATTCGGTGAAAAAAGGGCGACGTAATGTCGCCCTTTTTTATTGTTAATTGCAGATTTCTTTTTACAACGAAAAACAATCAAAAAAAGGTACTATCATGCATAACACAATTTTCTCACTCCCCGTCACTCAACAAATTAGCGCAACCCTCAGCCAGCGTCAGTTGGACCAACTTCCTATCATCGTCGTTGATCATCCTGAAGTTCGCGCGGCAGTGGCATTACAAGGGGCGCACTTGCTCAGTTGGCAACCGACAAACGACGAGCCAGTGCTCTGGCTGAGCGACAATACGCCTTTCACTCAGCATGTTGCTATTCGCGGCGGTGTACCGATTTGTTTCCCTTGGTTTGGCCCTTTCGCCGATCCTAACCACGGTTTTGCCCGTCTGCTGCCGTGGGAATTTACCGCCCACAGCGAAGATAAGCACGGTGTACAGCTCACCTTCACGCTGCGGGACACCGAGGCAACGCGTAAAAGTTGGCCGCATGAATTCACGCTCATCGCGCGTTTCAAGCTGGGCAAAGAATGTGGTATTGAATTGGAAGCGCATGGCGATTACAGCATTACCAGCGCGCTGCATACCTATTTTAACATCGGCAATATCAGTGATATTCGCATTGCTGGTTTGGGTGAATCCTTCATTGATAAAGTGGATCAGGGTAAACGGGCTACCCAGCAAGGCGATCTGGTCTTTACTGACCGTACAGACCGCATTTATACCCAGCCGCAGGACACCAGTGTGGTACACGATCCCGTGCTGAAGCGCGTGATTGAAGTACACCATACTCACCATAGTGATGTGGTGTCATGGAACCCAGGCGCAGAACTCTCTCGTACGATTAGCGATATGACCGATGAGGGCTATAAAACGTTCGTATGTGTAGAAACCGCGCGAATTAACCAACCGTTTGTCGCCTCCGCCAAGGCTCCGGCTCGTCTAACGACGGTTATCCGCATCAAGAAATAATCACGGCGATAAGCCTCCTTGTTATCCCCGTCAACGCAACATGGCATGTGGCGCACCATAAATGTGCAAATGGGGTGATATCACCCCATTATTGTACAGCAGATGCACCATGCTCACGAAAAGCATCAGAAACGGTAGCTGACGCCCGCACTCATTAAGAGGCTGTGATTACTATCAACAATCGGGCTGTCTTTCATTTCGTCAGACAAGCGCGTGTAACGGCCAACTGCCCACGCGCTCCAGTTCTCGTTAATGTTATAACCCGCACTCAGTTCAAGATACGGTGCCCAGCCATCACCAGGGCTGTACTGGTTAAATCCAGAACGCGCAGATTCTTGCGCACTCACACCGTAGTAATACCGGTTCATGTGTTCACTGAACCAGGAAGCACCGATACCCGGTGTGAGGCTTAGATCGCCCATTGAGAAACGATAAAGATAGGCGGTATCCCACACGAGGCCGTTGCTGTAATCCAGTGTATCGCCTGCCAGCACGGTACGAATTTCACCCCAATCGGCGGTATGACGATAAGCCGCTCCCGCCATCAGCGTACCGCGGCGTTTGTCTAACTGCTTCATTCGCAGATCGTCGCTATCTCCCGGTTTAAACCCTAAAGGCAGGTAGTATGCCGTTAAAGAGAAACGATTTGCGCCGTCATTCCACAGGTAGTATCCCCCACCCAGCCCGCGAAAATAAAAATTTTCACTTTCATAATTCAGTACAGGAAGCGGATAAACGTCATTGTCAACACCACGGTACACAGACGTTGAACCCGCGGCGCCAAGGCCCAGAGAAACCTCTGCGGCATAGGCTGAAGGCAGGAGCACAGCACCAGAAACCAGTGCGGCCAGCATACATAGTTGAGGTTTTTTCACAGTTTTCTATTTCCTATTACAGATAAATATCATGAAACATGATAGGCCAATTACACACGTTCGCATTCCGGTTATATAAAAATAACACTAACGAATAACCTAACTATTCGATAGGTTTTACGTGCGCTAACGTCGGTAATAGGCTGTCTCCTGAAGGCTGAGCGCCTATTCTCTGTAATGTTACACAGATTTTCCTGAAAGTGAGTCCTTGAAATATCTTAAAAATATGTCCGTGGACTAGAGGAAATTTTACGGATGCAAACTACGCTTTAATACAGAAGGTGACGACTTCCTGACCAGCAGGCATGAATAAAATCACGACGCTCTAACGCCGCAAGTTGGCATAAGGGTTGCTGGACTAAGAAGGTTTATCCTTTCGGGGGCAATACATTAATAGGCATATATTTCACGCGCTCTCTTAATCTGTGCTAATCGACGAAGGACGGGCATCGCTATGAACATATTTGATCACTACCGCCAGCGCTACGACGCTGCCAAGGATGAAGAATTCACTCTGCAGGAATTCCTTACTATCTGTCAGCAGGATCGCAACGCTTATGCGAACGCGGCTGAACGATTGTTAACGGCTATCGGTGAGCCTGTAATGGTGGATACCGCCCAAGAATCACGAATGTCACGCCTCTTTTCGAACCGGGTAATTGCTCGCTACCCTGCTTTTGAAGAATTTTACGGTATGGAAGAGGCCATCGAACAAATTGTCTCTTACCTGAAACACGCGGCGCAGGGGTTGGAAGAGAAGAAACAGATTCTGTATCTGCTGGGGCCGGTCGGCGGCGGGAAATCCTCTCTGGCCGAACGTCTGAAAGCGCTGATGCAGCGCGTACCGATTTACATTCTCAGCGCTAATGGTGAACGCAGCCCGGTGAATGACCACCCACTTTGCCTGTTCAATCCGCAGGAAGATGCCGCGATACTCGAAAAAGAGTATGCCATTCCACGGCGCTATCTCGGCACCATTATGTCGCCGTGGGCGGCTAAACGCCTTCAGGAGTTCGGCGGCGACATTTCCAAATTCAGAGTCGTCAAAGTATGGCCGTCAATTCTGGCGCAAGTCGGGATCGCGAAAACCGAACCCGGTGATGAGAACAATCAGGACATTTCAGCGCTGGTCGGTAAAGTCGATATCCGCAAGCTGGAACACTTTGCCCAGAACGATCCTGATGCCTACGGTTACTCCGGTGCTTTGTGCCGCGCCAACCAGGGCATTATGGAATTCGTCGAGATGTTCAAAGCGCCAATCAAGGTGCTCCACCCATTGTTGACCGCCACACAGGAAGGCAACTATAACGGGACAGAGGGCATTGCCGCCCTGCCGTTCAACGGGATTATTCTGGCGCACTCCAACGAATCCGAGTGGGTACAGTTCCGTAACAACAAGAATAATGAAGCGTTTCTCGACCGCGTGTATATCGTAAAGGTGCCGTACTGCCTGCGCGTATCCGAAGAGGTCAAGATTTACGACAAGTTGCTGAATCACAGTGAGTTGACGCATGCGCCTTGCGCGCCCGGCACGCTGGAAACATTGGCCCGCTTCTCCATTTTGTCACGCCTGAAAGACCCGGAAAACTCCAGCATCTACTCCAAAATGCGGGTTTACGACGGGGAAAGCCTGAAAGATACCGATCCGAAGGCGAAGTCCTATCAGGAGTATCGCGACTATGCGGGCGTAGATGAAGGGATGAACGGCCTATCGACCCGCTTTGCGTTCAAAATTCTGTCGCGCGTGTTTAACTTTGATCACAGCGAAGTTGCGGCTAACCCGGTACACCTGTTCTACGTGCTGGAACAGCAGATCGAACGCGAGCAGTTCCCACAGGAGTTAGCGGAGAAGTATCTGGAACACCTGAAAGGCTATCTGACACCGAAATACGCCGAGTTTATCGGTAAAGAGATCCAGACCGCTTATCTCGAATCCTATTCCGAATACGGACAGAATATTTTTGACCGCTATGTTACCTATGCGGATTTCTGGATTCAGGATCAGGAGTACCGTGACCCGGATACCGGCCAGTTGTTTGACCGTGAATCGTTAAACGCCGAGTTAGAAAAGATCGAGAAGCCTGCGGGGATCAGTAACCCGAAAGACTTCCGTAACGAGATCGTCAACTTTGTCCTGCGCGCTCGTGCCAACAATAGCGGCCGGAATCCAAACTGGACCAGTTATGAGAAACTGCGCACGGTTATTGAGAAGAAGATGTTCTCCAATACGGAAGAACTGCTGCCTGTGATCTCGTTTAATACCAAAACCTCAACGGATGAACAGAAAAAACATGATGACTTCGTCGATCGCATGATGGAGAAAGGCTATACCCGGAAACAGGTACGTTTGCTGTGCGAATGGTATCTGCGGGTGAGGAAATCATCATAATGATGCACGATGCTGGCAACAGCGTTTGGGGGAAACATGGCCTATTTTATTGACCGGCGACTGAACGGCAAAAACAAAAGCACGGTTAACCGCCAGCGCTTTTTGCGTCGCTATAAGTCGCAAATAAAACAGTCGATTTCCGAGGCCATTAATAAGCGTTCGGTGACCGACATCGAAAGCGGGGAGTCGGTATCGATCCCCAATGCTGACATCAACGAACCGATGTTCCATCAGGGGCGTGGTGGGCGCCGCCACCGCGTCCATCCAGGCAACGATCACTTTGTACAAAACGACAAAATCGAGCGGCCACAAGGAGGTGGCGGCGGTGGCTCCGGTCAGGGGGAGGCCAGTAAAGACGGTGAAGGCGAGGATGAATTTGTCTTTCAGATCTCCAAAGATGAATATCTGGACCTGCTGTTTGAAGATCTCGCCCTGCCGAATCTGAAGAAGACCCAGCATCGGCAGATGACCGAGTACAAAACGCACCGCGCCGGGTACACCGCTAACGGTGTTCCTGCCAATATCAGCGTGGTGCGGTCGTTACAAAACTCGCTGGCGCGCCGTATGGCGATGACGGCGGGCAAACGGCGCACGCTGCACGAACTGGAAGAGTCACTGGAACAACTGGCGCATACCGAACCGGCACAATTGCTGGAAGAGGAACGGCTGAAGCAGGAGATTGCGGAACTGCGCCAGAAAATTGCCCGCGTGCCGTTTATCGATACGTTTGACCTGCGCTACAAAAACTACGAGCGTCGGGCTGAGCCGTCGAGCCAGGCCGTGATGTTCTGTCTCATGGACGTGTCCGGCTCGATGGATCAGGCGACAAAAGACATGGCGAAACGCTTTTATATTCTGCTGTATCTGTTTCTCAGCAGAAATTATAAAAACGTGGACGTTGTCTACATTCGCCACCACACACAGGCAAAAGAGGTCGATGAACAAGAGTTCTTCTACTCTCAGGAAACCGGCGGCACAATTGTTTCCAGTGCGTTAAAGTTGATGGAGGACGTGATGCGGGAGCGTTACGATCCCTCGCAGTGGAATATTTACGCGGCGCAGGCCTCCGATGGCGATAACTGGGCGGATGATTCGCCGCTGTGCCATCAGATTTTGGCCAACCAACTTCTGCCGATGGTGCGCTACTATAGCTACATTGAAATCACCCGGCGTTCACACCAGACACTGTGGCGTGAATATGAAAACCTGCGCGACACATTCGATAATTTTGCCATGCAGCATATTCGCGATCAGGATGATATCTATCCGGTCTTCCGTGAACTTTTCCGTAAACAAACCGTAGGACATTAGCGCCTCACCATTCAACCAGTTAGCAGTTAACCGCTAACTGGTTGATTCCTTTCCCACCTGGTTTATCGCTTTCCTCGTGACGTTGTCACAAAGATAACGCTTTCTTTCCATCACGGTGCGCATTACCCTGTCGCCCCCGTAAAACGTAGATTACTGATTGTGTTATGCAACGCTTTGTTTTGATTTTACTGACGTTGGTTCTACTCGGCCCTCTGGGCATTGATATCTATTTACCGCTCATTCCTGCTATTGCTGTGGCGTTGAATAGCCCTGAATCGCTGATTCAGTCCACCGTCGCGCTGTTTATTCTCGTTATGGGATTAGGCCAGCTTCTGGCAGGGCCGCTGGTTGATAAATATGGTCGCCGCCCTATGGCACTGGCTGGTGTGCTGCTCTATCTCATCGGTGCGATCATGGCTGCACTGGCTACCAGCGCCACGCTCTTCATCCTTTCACGCCTTTTCCAGGGAATGGCCGTCTGTTGCACCGCGGTTGCTATTTTCAGCAGCGTGCGTGACAAACTGAACGGCGATGATGCCGCCAGAACCTATGGTTTTCTTAACGGCACGCTGAACATTGTACCAGCGCTAGCGCCGCTTTTGGGCGGGTTATTGGCTGAGGCCTTCGGCTGGCGTGCGCCCTTCTGGTTCCTCGCAGGCTACAGCATTCTGGTTCTGGCACTCGTTATCCGTTTTCTCCCCGAAACGCGCCCGGACTCAACCTTACCTGTAAAGGGTTTACCGCTACGTCAATATATACGTCTGTTATCCGATCGCCACTTTCTGGGGTTTGCTTCGGTCAATGCAGGAGCCATGGGGATGGCGCTCACTTATGTCACCTTCTCCCCCGTGGTGTTGATGAATCAGGCACAGCTCACGCCCCTTGAGTTTTCTCTTGCCTTTGGCGCGAACGGTTTTTGGATCATGCTGGTTAGCTTCTTCGCGAATCGGATTATCCGCAAAATCGGTCGACCGCGGTGTCTTACCGTTGGTAGCTTGCTGATGGGGGCGGGTTTTCTTTCCCTGCTTGGCGGCGTCGTTTTCCTCCCAGAATTGATGCAAAACACCTGGCCGACCTACATGCTGCCCGTGGCGCTGGCCTGTGCCGGTCTGGCATTTTTGATCGGGCCATCCACCAGCTATGCGCTGGAACCGTATTCCAATGAGGCGGGGATTGCATCAGCGATGGTCGGGTTTGTACAGATGGCGGGCGGCGCGGCGCTGGGGCTGATTGCAATGGCACTCCCTTTGCCGTCAAAAATATCACTGGCACTGGTGATGCTGTGTGCCGCCCTGCTGGCGATCCGCGCCCGCCTGCTCACGCGGCACTGTAAGGGCAGCATGACAGCTCTGCCCCGCTCGTAGTTCGACACACAGAATACGAATGCTCTAGCGAGTATAGCGAGACACGGATAAATCATCGGCTTCAATCTCCGGTGCTTTATCCGACAGAATATCCGCCAGTAATTTCCCTGAGCCGCAGGCCATCGTCCAGCCCAGCGTGCCATGCCCGGTATTCAGATACAGATTCTTCAGCGGTGAACGCCCCACCAACGGCGTACCGTCTGGCGTCATCGGACGCAGCCCCGTCCAGAATGTGGCTTGCTCAATCGGCCCGCAATGCGGATACAGATCGCGTACGACCATTTCCAGCGTCTCACGCCGTTTGGGGTTCAGCTTGGTATTGAACCCTACCACTTCAGCCATGCCTCCGACGCGAATGCGGCGATCAAAGCGGGTAATTGCGACTTTGTAGGTTTCGTCCAGCACGGTAGAAACTGGCGCAGAAGCATCATCCGTCAATGGAATCGTCAGTGAATATCCCTTCAGCGGATAGACCGGAATGTCGAACCACTGGCGCAGTAACGCCGTTGAATAGGAACCGCAGGCCATGACATAGGCATCCGCCACCATCATGTCGTCGTCGCACTGCACGCCCGTAACATTTTGCCCCTCCACCCGTAATTGACGGACGTTACGCCCCAGTTTAAACGTGACGCCAGCCTCAGCAGCCATCGCCGCCAACTGGCGAGTGAACAAGTGGCAATCCCCCGTTTCATCATGCGGTAAGCGCAGCCCGCCGGTCAGTTTCTCTGCCACCTTCGCCAACGCAGGTTCAACGCGGGTCAGCTCATGACGAGACAGTAGTTGATAAGGCACCCCCGCCTCTTTCAGCACCACAATATCCCGTGTTGCATTGTCATATTGCTGTTCTGTACGGAACAGTTGCAACGTTCCGCCCTGCCGACCTTCGTACTGGATCCCCGTGTCCTGTCGCAGTTGTTGCAGGCAGTCACGGCTGTATTCCGCCAGCCGCACCATCCGGGCTTTATTGGTTTTATAGTGGCATGCATCACAGTTGAGCAACATTTGCCACATCCAGCAAAGCTGTGTCGCCGTAAAATCCGGCCGGATAGCCAGCGGCGCATGGCGCTGAAACATCCATTTTATCGCTTTCAGCGGTATGCCCGGCGCAGCCCAAGGAGCGGCATAGCCGGGGGAAATTTGTCCGGCATTCCCCGCACTGGTTTCCAAGCCGGGTTCCGGTTGCCTGTCAATCACGGTGACATCATGCCCTGCCTGTACAAGATACCAGGCGGTACTCACTCCCACTACGCCACTTCCCAGAATCACAACCCGCATGCGACCACTCTCCCTTTTACTCCGTTCTCGACGCTTTGCCTCTCCCCATTTTCTTTTAAGCACCCCGTGCGTTGCCTTTCCTGCAACACGAATTATTTAAGGGCTAATACGCTGGAAGAATGCTTATTTCTTGGGGTAAAACACTGGATAAAAGATAAAAAACAAGCCTACTCTACCATCTGGCAAGAAATTGTCATCCGCCATAGCGATAGCATTTCGCTATTGCTGCTATCTGCCAATTTATTGCGCCAAGCCACCGTTTTTTCATCACTTTTATCAAATTGAGCTACGATTAATTATGCCTGTGCGATTGCGTGCAGGTTGATCACGTAGGGGGCGCGCTGATGGCTATATCGACGGATAATCAGGTAAAAAAAACACTTCGCCTGAGTGATGGACCGGACTGGACGTTTGAGTTATTACAGGTCTACCTCGATGAAATTGATCGGGTGGCGAAACTGTATCGTCTGGAAACCTATCCTCATCAGATCGAGGTGATCACCTCAGAACAAATGATGGATGCCTATTCTAGTATAGGCATGCCGATCAACTATGCCCACTGGTCGTTCGGGAAGAAGTTTATCGAAACCGAACAGCGTTATAAGCACGGGCAGCAGGGGCTGGCGTACGAAATTGTCATCAATTCCGATCCCTGTATCGCGTACTTGATGGAAGAGAACACGCTACCAATGCAGGCGCTGGTCATGGCACATGCCTGCTACGGACACAACTCCTTCTTCAAAGGTAACTACCTGTTCCGCAGTTGGACCGACGCCAGCTCTATTGTCGATTACCTGCTGTTTGCCCGGCAATATATTGCACAATGTGAAGAGCGTTATGGCGTGGACGAGGTGGAGCGTCTGTTAGATTCCTGCCATGCGCTGATGAATTACGGCGTTGATCGCTATAAACGCCCGCAAAAGATTTCGCTTGAAGAGGAAAAATCCCGCCAGAAAAGCCGTGAGGCTTATCTGCAAAGTCAGGTTAACGACCTCTGGAAGACATTACCACGGCGCGAACAGGGTGCCGCACCAGAGCAAGCGAGGCGCTTTCCGCAAGAACCGCAGGAAAACCTGCTCTATTTCATGGAGAAAAATGCCCCGTTGCTGGAGCCATGGCAGCGTGAGGTGCTACGCATCGTGCGTAAAGTCAGCCAATACTTCTATCCACAGAAGCAGACTCAGGTGATGAATGAGGGGTGGGCCACCTTCTGGCACTACACCATTCTGAACCATCTCTATGATGAAGGTAGGGTATCCGAGCGCTTCATGCTGGAATTCCTGCACAGCCATACCAATGTGATTTATCAGCCGCCGTATAACAGCCCGTATTACAGCGGAATCAACCCGTATGCGCTGGGTTTCGCCATGTTTCAGGACATCAAGCGCATTTGTCAGTCGCCAACGGAAGAAGATCGCTACTGGTTCCCCGATATCGCGGGTAAAGACTGGCTCGACACGCTGCATTTTGCGATGCAAAACTTCAAGGACGAGAGCTTCATCAGTCAGTTCCTGTCGCCTAAACTGATGCGTGATTTCCGGCTATTTACGGTATTGGACGATGACCGAAATAATTATCTGGAAATTGCCGCCATTCATGATGAAGAAGGCTATCGATTGATTCGGCAGGAACTGTCGGCACAGTACAATCTGAGCCATCTGGAGCCGAACATTCAGGTCTGGAATGTAGATTTACGCGGCAATCGGGCGTTGACGCTGCGCTATGTTCCGCATAACCGCGCCCCACTCGATAAAAGTAGCCAGGAAGTCTTAAAGCACGTCCATCGCCTGTGGGGGTTTGACGTCTATCTGGAACAGGCTAACGCGGATGGCAGTGTTGAACTGCTGGAACGCTGCCCGCCGCGCAACGGGGCAACATCCACATAGCAAAACGTGGCTACGCCAATAAAAGCGACGTTAATCATGACAAAGGGGATTCAGGCAGCAACCTGAATCCCCTTTTCGCATTTTCACAATGAAACGAAACCGTATGAACCTTAGCGGCGAACTTCCGCGATATCACGCGGGATGGCGCTTTGCATACTGTGCCAGATCGCCCCGCTTTCTTTACCGTAATGCCTGACGACGTCCATCACCTGATCGTATAGCTCTTCGCTGCGCAATGTTTCCAAACGACCATAAAAATTCACCGCCAGCTTGCGGGCTTCCGGGTTGGAAAAATAGTAGCGCCCGACGCGGATGTATAGCCCTTTAAGGCCGTTCAGGATCAAACCATAAATCGGATTGCCAGAAGCAAAAGCCAGACCACGGAACACATTGTAGTCAAGCTGCGCAAAGGCTTCTGCGCTATCGTCCACCGCGCTGGTTTGAGTCAGTACATCACGCACCTTTTCCGGGTTATGGCGTAATGCCGTCCGAATAAAGATGGCGGCAATGTTGGTACGCACAGCCAGCAGGTTATCGATCAATTGCGGCACGCTATCGTGGTCGAGCCGAGCCAGCGTTTCCAAAATATTCAGCCCGGACGTTTCCCAAAAATTGTTAATCTTGGTCGGTTTCCCGTGCTGTATCGTCAGCCAGCCATCGCGGGCTAAGCGCTGAAGCACCTCACGCAGGGTCGTACGGGTCACGCCAATCAGTTCGGAAAGCTCTCTCTCAGCGGGCAAAATAGAGCCTGGAGGAAAGCGGTTATTCCATATACTTTCGATAATATATTCTTCCGCGAATCCAGCCGGACTTTGCGCCTTTATAACCATGTGTTTGATAATCCGTAGCGGTGATTGCCGAAAAAAGCCAAATCATAATACCAGACGAAAGAATCATGATATAGCGCTGCACTCAGGCACCGAACAATTTCAATGAAAAATTGTGACGGCAAACCGCCCGATTACGGCGCAGGACGGCAGACGTCTGACAGTTTGTAAAGTTTTTACGATATGATGAAAATCATCAACCTATTCTAACGAATTAAGGAGTCTCTTCCCATTATGATCGGCATGCCCCGGCCTCGGCCCCTCGTGATGACGCTGGTCGGTTTGCTCTGCGTGGAGTTTACGCTGGAGCCATTCACCGATTTTTGCTGAATAACCACGGGGTTTCTTTGCCAGACTTGATCATATCGGGCAGTCACTCATAATCACGATCGTGTATAGTAGTCATGACAGCGACTATTTTCGGCTTGATGACGTGATCAAGACGCTTTTTTTGTCGCGGTAAAATGATAGAAAAGTATCAAATAAACATATTGTTACGTTTTGCACAGTGAAATGATGGCAGTGAAGCCAGAACGGTTTACACTGCTGCTTTAATCATGTTTAGCATGGAATATTTTTATGTTGCGATTTCTTAATCGTTGCTCACGCGGGCGTGGGGCGTGGCTGCTGCTGGCGTTTACTGCTTTAGCGTTGGAATTGACGGCGCTCTATTTCCAACACGTTATGCTCTTAAAACCGTGCGTGCTATGTATCTACCAGCGCTGTGCGCTGTGGGGCGTGTTTGCAGCAGGTATTGTTGGTGCCATCGCACCATCAACCCCGCTGCGTTACCCCGCTATCGCGCTGTGGATATACAGTTCTTACGAAGGCGTTAGGTTGGCATGGAAACACACGGATATTTTGTTAAACCCGTCGCCATTCAATACCTGTGACTTCTTTGTCAGCTTCCCGTCCTGGTTACCTTTAGACAAATGGCTCCCGGCCATTTTCAATGCGACAGGTGATTGTTCAGAGCGTCAGTGGTCATTTCTTTCAATGGAAATGCCGCAATGGTTGCTGGGTATCTTCGCGGCTTACCTGCTGATTGCCGTATTGGTGGTGATCGCGCAGCCTTTGCGTCCTAAACGCCGCGATCTCTTCAGCCGTTAATGATATACCAGAAGCCCGACAAGATTGTCGGGCTTCTGGTAACCGCTCCTACACCTCACAGGTTTGCGTCACTCGTCACTGCTGTGGTCTGTAGATATCGCGATAATGGACTAATCGTTCATTGAAAAAGGGTCTTTTTTCCAGCGGGATCCTGCGTGATATTTCATCTGCGTCGATCTTTTTTTCCTGACTTTCCATGAAAGCAATCGTGGAGGCAGCAAAGTCGGTGTACTGCTCGCTGTACTCAAGAATAATTTTCTCAAAATTAATCACATTCTCTCCTCCTCTGCTGGTTATGCTGCTTTAAAATTATACAACACGTCACGATTTATGCCGGAGATGACGGCATGATTCGCACAAGGAAAAAGAAAAATGTGAAGTGACGTGCAAAAAGCAGATGCGCGTTCCAGTTTTGGCAGTCACGCGCGACGTTCTCTGGCTCAACGAGGTGTACATCATCCCCCTTCTGAGTGAATCAGATTGAGGGACTTCTTGTTTCGACCAGACCATCGCACCAGCAAACAATCACTACCGCGCCCACTCGGGTTTGTTCAGAATATGATCCTGCCAGTCCACGACTTCAGTCTCCCGCACGGCAATGTGCCGCACGGAGATGCGTTCGCGGTGCATTGCCGTCTTGGTGCCGCAGACCAACGGGTGCCACTGCGGTAAATCTTCACGCTCATGAATCAGGCGATAAGCACAGGTCGCGGGTAGCCAGTTAAATGTCAGCAGATTTTCGCGCGTCAGCTTGATGCAGTCCGGCTCGTACTCAAAACGTTTCTCATAGTTACGGCACTGGCAACTTTTAATATTCAGTTGATTGCAGGCGACGTTGGTAAAGTAGATTTCCTCCGTATCCTCATCAATCAGTTTATGCAAACAGCACTGACCGCAGCCATCGCACAGCGACTCCCATTCATCGTCAGACATCTCAGACAACGTTTTTTGCTGCCAAAAAGGGCGTTCAGTCATTTTTCTTCCGGTTACTTTGTATTGTGAATAAAGATATGTGATTCTGGCAGGCTGCGGCGGGGAGATTTTGCTGCCCGCCATGCAACACGGGCAGCCGGCGGGGTGCTAGATAATACGCGTGCTCAACGTCCGGTCATTCACGGTAATCGTCAGCATATCGCCTGACAGGATCGGACCGACCCCTTTTGGCGTACCCGTTAAAATAATATCGCCCGCGCGCAACGTAAAGAAACGGCTCATATAAGCAATCAGCGGCAGAATCGGCGTAATCATATCACGCGTGTTGCCCTGCTGGCGTACTTCATCATTCACTTTTACGCCCAGATCGGTTTGTTGCGGATCGCCAAACTCGGCAACCGGAATAAAACCGGAGATCGGGCAGGAACCGTCAAACGCTTTGGCTTTCTCCCACGGCTGCCCCGCCTTTTTGAAGTCGGACTGCAAATCACGCAGCGTCAGATCCAGCGCCACACCATAACCCGCAATCGCACGGGCCACGCGTTCTTCATTCGCCTGTTTTAACGGCGTACCGATCAGCACAGCCAGTTCAACTTCATGGTGAACCGAACCCAGGTTTTTGGGTATGGCGACGGGCTGGCGTAAATCACACAGTGCGGTTTCAGGTTTGATGAATAACACTGGCTCGCTCGGAGTCGCATTGCCCATTTCTTTGATGTGTTCTGAGTAGTTGCTCCCGACGCAAACGACTTTATTTACGGGAAAATCAAGCAACGCGCCCTGCCAGTCTCTGTGTTGATACATGGGTATTCTCCTGCCCTGTCTGTTGGATTATCGCCGCCTTCACGGTGCAAACATGCCTAAAAGGAAAGCTGCTATATAAGAACACGATGGTGCAAAACCATCGTTATATCATCGCAACGGGGGTTCCCCCAACAGATTTCAGGAGCGCGAGCTTGGGGATCGGATGATAGGGAAAGGCATTCCACCCGGCCAAAAATGGAAACAATTAAATGACAACGAAGGAAAACTCAAAAAATGAATATTTATCGCGCGGAATATCATGTAAAAGACCGGGATATTCCACGCCAAATTATGTTTTCGGCTTTATCTGAAAGTACGCTCTGGTATTATTTTTTTACACTTATACAGCGGTGTTTAATAAGCTTTCGACCGGCGGGGGCACTTGCAGATAAAATCCCTGTTCCTGTAGCGCAAGTTTCACTTTTTCTATATCGGCATTCGCCAGTTTTTTACGTCCATCCAACGGTAAAACCATCGCCAACTGCGGTGTGCCAAAACTTTTCATTAATTCTTCCGGCACGCGTGAGAAATCGTCTTTTTTTTCAACATAAAGATAGGTCTGATCGCGTTTAGCGCTTCGATAGATCACACAAAACATTTTTTTTACTCTATTTGATGGGAATGCCATCTTGCCTGTATATAATTGTGACTATAACATGCTTACAGCGCTCTGGAATATCATGCCTTAAATGTTACTCCAGGGATTAAAAGATGCTGAAACTGAGTCAGGATAGATGTCACAAACGCCAATAGAGTTAAAAGGCAGCAGCTTTACCTTATCGGTTGTTCATTTGCATGATCCCCAACCCGAGGTAATTTATCAGGCACTACAGGAAAAAATAGAGCAAGCGCCTGCTTTCCTGAAAAATGCCCCCGTTGTCATTAACGTTGCCGCCTTAACCGCGGAAACTGACTGGATAAAATTGCAGCAGGCTATTTCATCAACCGGCTTGCATGTCGTTGGCGTCAGTGGGTGCAACGACGATGCATTAAAGAAAGCCATTGTGCAGGCGGGGCTTCCCCTTCTGAACGAAGGTAAGGCACAACGCCGGGTTGTCGAACCCGTCGCCGCCGTTCCTGCCGCGGTGAAAACGAAAGTCATCAACACCCCCGTTCGCTCCGGCCAACAGATTTACGCCCGGAATTGTGACTTAATCGTCATGAGCAGCGTCAGCGCAGGGGCTGAGGTGATTGCCGATGGCAATATTCATATTTACGGCATGATGCGCGGCCGTGCCCTCGCAGGCGTTTCTGGCGATGTTCAGAGCCAGATATTCTGTACGCATCTGGCCGCAGAACTGGTCTCTATCGCGGGCCGTTACTGGCTAAGCGACCAGATACCTGAACCGTATTTTGGGCAACCAGCACGGCTCAACTTGAACCTGCTGGACAATGTTTTAACGATAAAACCTCTAGACTAGAATCTCCCAAGGAAACATTTATGGCACGCATCATTGTTGTTACATCGGGTAAAGGGGGCGTTGGCAAGACCACATCAAGCGCCGCCATTGCTACCGGTTTAGCCCAGAAAGGAAAAAAGACGGTTGTCATCGATTTTGACATTGGTCTGCGTAACCTCGATTTGATCATGGGATGTGAACGTCGCGTGGTGTACGACTTTGTGAACGTTATTCAGGGTGATGCCACGCTGAATCAGGCGCTGATCAAAGATAAGAGAACCGACAATCTCTACATTCTGCCTGCTTCACAAACGCGTGACAAAGACGCACTAACGCATGAAGGCGTTGAAAAAGTGCTCAACGACCTGGGCGAGATGGAATTTGATTTTATCGTGTGTGATTCGCCAGCCGGGATTGAAACTGGCGCGCTGATGGCGCTCTATTTCGCCGACGAAGCGATTATTACCACCAACCCGGAAGTCTCTTCCGTGCGCGACTCCGACCGTATTCTGGGCATTCTGTCTTCGAAATCCCGTCGTGCGGAGCGTTCAGAAGATCCGATCAAAGAGCATCTGCTGTTGACGCGCTACAACCCAGGCCGCGTCAGCCGTGGCGATATGCTGAGCATGGAAGACGTTCTCGAGATCCTGCGGATCCCGCTGGTTGGCGTGATCCCTGAGGACCAATCCGTACTCCGCGCCTCTAACCAGGGCGAACCCGTCATTCTGGATACTGAAGCCGATGCAGGTAAAGCCTACGCAGATACCGTTGAACGTCTGCTTGGCGAAGATCGTCCTTTCCGTTTTGTTGAAGAAGAGAAGAAGGGTTTCCTTAAACGACTTTTTGGGGGATAAATTATGGCTTTACTGGACTTCTTTCTGTCCCGCAAAAAAACGACAGCCAATATTGCCAAGGAACGGCTACAAATTATTGTCGCGGAGCGACGTCGTGGGGACAGTGAACCCCATTATCTGCCGCAATTAAAGCGGGATATTCTTGAGGTTATCTGTAAATATGTACAGATTGACCCTGAGATGGTGACCGTTCAGCTTGAACAAAAAGGAGATGATATTTCCGTGCTTGAGTTGAACGTTACATTACCGGAAGCGGAAGAAACGCCTAAATGATTTTTCTGCTGTGATATCCCCTGTTTTACGCAGGGGATGTCTACTCGTTATACATTCAAAGAATTGCGTTACGTCAGTTCAGGGAAATTCCTTACTTTCCATTCCACCGTTCTAAGATTTAAATTATTCAGAATTGACTGTGTATTTAACCAGTATTTTATTTCTGTTTTCCTGCCCTATTCTTATCCCCCTATTTGCTGCTTTTTCCATGACGGGATCATCACAACAAATAAGGCATATTGATAAGAGTCGTTTACCGGTGATTAATAGCTCTGCACGATTTCACGCAGCTCATCACCATATAACTGGCCGCGCCAGCCAGACAACATTTCCGGCATTCCTGCGTCTCGCCCACTTAATTTCCAGTGCCAGTTTAGCAGACGATTAATTTGACGACGTGATGCCAATAGCTCGGCAGATAATCCGCTTTGTTCACTCGCACGCTGTACCAGCGCTTTGATCTCTTTAAACGCTTTTTTATAACCGGGATAGTCGACCAAATTAATCACTGGCGGCGGGCAATCTGCGTCAGCGATGCCATTCGTCTGCGCAACACAGTCGAGCAGCGTTTTGCCGTGGTAGCGAATTTCCGGGCCACTTAACCCCAGCGAACTCAGTTCTCCCAGTGACGTCGGCAGACAACGCGCCATCTGCAATAGGTTCTCTTCACGTACGACAAAATTCACCGCACTGTCTCGCTCACGCGCCTTACGCAAGCGCCACTCCGCCAGACGCTGAAGGCAAGCCAGATTTCTGCCTTTCAACTGCCAGGCGTTGCTGAATTCACGATAAGCCAGAGACGGTGCCAAAATATCTTGTTTACGTTGGCAAAGCAGGAGACATTCGTCCAACGCCGCGTTCATCCACCCAGCGGCTTCCGTATCTGCCACCAGTTGGGCAGCCATCGGCAATAAATAGAACACATCGGCGGCGGCGTAATCACACTGTTTTTCGCTCAACGGACGGGCAAGCCAGTCCGTTCTCGACTCGCTTTTATCCAGCGTCACGCCCAGGTAGTCGGCCACCAGCGCGGCGAAACCATAGGAAAGCGGTTTGCCCAGAAATGCGGCCAGAATCTGTGTATCGATAAAAGGCGTCGGTAGTGTGCCAAATGCGTTGAGGAACACTTCCAGATCTTCACTGCTCGCGTGCAGGAATTTTGTGACCTGTTCATCACGCAGCAATGCCTGAAAGGGTGCCCAGTCGGTAATCGTTAGCGGATCGATAAGTGAAAGCTGTTCACCATCATACAATTGAATCAACCCTAACTGTGGGTAATACGTACGGGTTCTAACGAACTCCGTGTCCAATGCCACTCGCGGAAAACGTCGCGCCTGAGAGCAAACCTGTTGTAACCCGATGTCGGAAGTGATCAACTGATAATTCAAAACGTCATTCTCTTGGTTGTTTTTACTTTACGGTTCTAGGTCAAATCCGTATCGCCATAAAAAAGAACGCCGGATAAACCGGCGTGAAAACATCATATCGCGTCCTGCCATTCTCTGGCAGTCGTTTTTCGCGGAAAATCGTCAGGCGGCAGCGTCTTTCTTCACCGTCTTCTCATCGCGTAATTCACGGCGCAGGATTTTACCCACGTTGGATTTTGGTAAATCATCGCAGAATTCGATCTCTTTCGGCACTTTGTAACCAGTAAGATTGCGGCGACAATGCGTGATAAGTTCCTCTTTGGTTAACGAATTATCCCGCTTGACCACAAAGGCTTTTACCGCCTCGCCGGATATCTCATTCTCCACCCCAACCACCGCGGATTCGGACACTTTGGGATGACGGCTGATAACATCTTCAATTTCCGTCGGATAGACGTTAAAGCCGGACACCAGAATCATGTCTTTCTTGCGATCGATCACCTTCAGGAAGCCTTCATCGTCAGCCGTGACAATGTCACCGGTCACCAACCAGCCGTCTTTTAATACCTCATCCGTGGCGGCAGGCTGCTGCCAGTAACCTAACATCACCTGTGGCCCGCGTACCCACAGTTCACCGGATTCTCCCGGCCCTGCGTCGTTGCCGTTATCGTCAATGATTCTGACATCCGTTGACGGCACAGGTAACCCGATGCTGCCGCTGTAATGTTTAAGATCATAGGGGTTGACGGCAACCAGTGGGGAACTTTCTGTTAACCCATATCCTTCAAGCAGATGCTTACCCGTCAATTTTTCCCAGCGTTCCGCTACCGCCCGCTGCACGGACGCACCGCCCCCCACGGATAATCGCAACGTTGAGAAATCGAGTTCATGAAACTCTTTATTATTTAACAACGCATTAAACAGCGTATTGACACCCGTAATCGCAGTAAAAGGATACTGCTTCAGCTCTTTTACTACTGCGGGAATATCTCGGGGGTTAGTGATCAACAGATTCTGGCCGCCCAGCTCAAAGAACAACAGGCAGTTAGCCGTTAAGGCAAAAATATGGTACAGCGGCAACGCCGTGACAACTAACTCATTACCTTCTTGCAGAACGGCACCGTATGCCCCTTTACACTGCTCAAGATTCGCCAGCATATTGCGGTGCGTGAGCATCGCGCCTTTAGCAACGCCCGTGGTGCCGCCGGTATATTGTAGAAACGCCAAATCGGTATTGATGATATCGGGGCGAATATACTGCTGACGTCGCCCTTCCTGCAAAACACGACGAAATGATATCGCATCCGGCAGATGATACTTAGGCACCAGTCGCTTAATGTATTTCACTACGAAGTTAACCAGTGTGCCTTTTGCCGTGGATAGCTGGTCGCCCATGCGGGTCAGGATAACGTGCTTCACCGCCGTGTTATGGACGATCTTTTCCAGCGTATGGGCGAAGTTGGACACAATAACAATCGTGCTGACACCGCTGTCTTTTAGCTGGTGCTCTAACTCACGCGGCGTATAGAGCGGGTTGACGTTGACGACCACCATCCCTGCTCGCAACACGCCAAACAGCGCAACGGGATATTGCAGCAAATTAGGCATCATCAACGCCACGCGATCGCCTTTCTGCAATTTAAGCTGGTTTTGCAGATAGGCCGCAAACGCCCGACTGCGCTCCTCCAGCTTACGAAACGTCATCACCTCACCCATGTTGATAAATGCAGGCCGATCGGCATAACGCCTTACGCCATTCTCAAACATGTCAATCAATGACGAATAGCGATCTGGATCGATTTCCGCCGGTACATCCACCGGATAACGTGATAACCAAATTTTTTCCAAGACGTCACTCCTGAGATATTTTTTTAGTGGCATCATCGTCGCCCTCAAAGGCATATTGTTATTAACATTATTTTAACTCAGCCTACCAGTTAACTAACAAACAATGTTAAGGTTGCGAGGGCGATCACTAATTTATTCTTGATGCAAAAAAAATCAGGCAACCTGCGTCGCCTGATCTCTTCACGCCGAACGAAATAATTTTATTCTGTCACGACATTCTCAATCCGCGCCGGACCAGGCCAACCGCCGTCAAATCCCCAGCCTGGCCCCCAGCCATAACCGTAACCCGCACGCCATCCCCATGGGCCATAGCCGCCGGGCGGCATCATCAGACGCTGTACCACATTCCAGCGCTTGTAGCCTTGCGCGTCGATCACGACATAACGATAAGGTTTATCACCGATAGCGCCCTGTTCGGTGCCGACAATCGGGCCAACAACCGTCACCAGTTGATCTTTAAAATCAACAGGTTCCAGAAAACGATTCACATAGGCAATAAAGCGTCCTTCGGAGGGCATGTCCAACAGCGGTTTCGCACCGCTATCCAACGGCATGCTGGCAATCTCCAGACGGGTTTTATTCACTTCATTGCGGATGCTGATTACCCGTCCACCAAAACGCGATTCCTGACCGACATAAACCTGCGGGGCAGCCATCACTCGCACCAGATCGTCCTGCGGCGTGGGCGACGTGCCTTTAATCGCATCAGGCACCGTCACACAGCCTGATAGCAACGCTGTCGCAGCCACCACACAGAGGCGAATTTTTTTCTGATTCATACGCATGCTTTTTATTTGTACGAACATGGCACACCCCCTCTTCAGATATCTGATCGTTAGACTGCTCAGCATCGAATAAGTTGCTGTTTATCCGCGTAATACTTCACACCGAATGTGCACGCTGATTATTCGCGTCCGGGCAATTTTTTCCAGGTTACTTCATTACGCAGGTAGCGCGGTTGCGCATTCTCGACGCTAACCGCTTTTCCTGCTTGCCAGAGCCGACAAGCCAGCGGCAGCATGTCCTGTGCCTGTGGCAACAGAATCTCGCCTTTCGTTAATACGAGTGAGGAAGGATTGACCAGATCAGGGTACGTTTCCCATCCGGTTCCGACCATGGCCCATTCACCTGACAACCCGGCGCTTAACGCCTGTACCTGTTCAGGTTTTAAGACGGCTTCCTCAGATTCCCCCTGCCAACCGCCGTCAGCATCACGCTGGTAGCAGCCCCAGTACACTTCCCCCATCCGCGCATCAATGGCCGCGAGCACTCGTGTGGCCTGTGTCAGGCGGAAAGCCCCCTGCGCCATCGCCGCCAGTGACGATACGCCAAGCAGCGGTAAATCCGCGCCGAGCGCCAGACCTTGCGCAATCCCGATACCAATACGCACGCCGGTAAAACTCCCCGGCCCCTGACCGAAAGCCAGCGCATCAAGATCCTTGAGTGTCAGCCCGCTGTCAGCCAGCACCTGCTGCACCATCGGCAGAATACGTTGTGTGTGTTCACGGGGACAAATGTCGAACAGGGAATGAATTTCGCCTTCATTCCAGAGTGCAACGGAACAGGCTTCCGTTGCGGTATCAAGCGCTAGAATTCGCGTAGACATGCCAACCTCAGGCAGGATAAATAAATCTTAACAACCCGTATCATAGCATAAGCCCCTGTCGTGCCGCAGCCCTTCCCGCCAACGGGAAGGCTATACGTTAATCAGCAGTCGGGGATGATGTATTACGTGTCAGGAAATTAATCGCTTGCCGAATATCGCGGGTACGTGGCGTCGGCGGCAAGCTGTTAAGGAAGACGGCACCATACGGGCGCATCACTAACCGATTATCGCAAATCACAATCACACCGCGATCCTCAACATCGCGGATCAGGCGACCCACACCTTGCTTCAGGGTGATCACCGCATCGGGCACCTGCACATCGTCGAAAGGCTCACCACCGCGCAAGCGACAATCTTCTATCCGCGCCTTAAGCAGCGGATCGTCCGGTGACGTAAACGGCAGTTTATCGATAATGACGCAGGAGAGCGTATCGCCACGCACATCCACCCCTTCCCAGAAGCTGCTGGTCGCCACCAGTAACGCGTTTCCCGCTGACACAAATTGCGACAGCAACTGCGCCTTGCCAGTTTCCCCCTGCAACAGCACCGGTAGCGTCAGCATGGCGCGGAATTCCGCGGCTAAATCACGCATCATCTGGTGCGAGGTACACAGCATAAAGCAGCGTCCCTGATTCGCTTCAATCAGCGGGCGCAGCATCGTCGCCAGCTTTTTCGCCGCACCGGGGCGATTCGTTTCCGGCAAATGACGCGGGACGCAGAGCAGTGCCTGATTGGCATAATCGAACGGGCTGGGCAAGAGAAGCGTGTTGGCGTTATCCAACCCCAGCCTATCGGTGAAGTGGAAGAGTTGATCGTTAACAGACAGGGTCGCGGAGGTAAACACCCAAGCCGCAGGCTTCTCTTTTATCAGTTCACGGAAGCGATCGGAGACGGACAGCGGTGTCAGCGCCAAGACGAAATGACGCGAATTACATTCGTACCAATAGCTGTATCCCGGCTGTTGAACGTCCTTCAGTCGCTTCAGCCGATTGCGATAGAGCGTGGCACGCTCAAAAGCTGCATCCAGCAGCGCAGAACGCCCAAGCGACAGTTTCGCAACGTCGTAACACAGCTCCAGCGCATCATCCAGCAGCACCAGTGCACGCTGAAGCGACGGTTGTTCCAGCACATCGCGCAGATTGCCGCGAAATCCCGGATCGCCCAGCGCCAGCCGAAAATCCTGCGTACTTTGCGTCAGACGATCGGCGCTTTTTTGTAATTGCGCGGCATCCCGCACTTCGGTGCGGTAGGCAATAATGATGTCTTTTGCCAGATCCAACAGTTGGCGGCTGGATAGCTGTTGGCCGAAATACTGGCTGGCGATATCGGGGATCTGATGCGCTTCATCGAAAATCACCACGTCACTTTCCGGGATCAGCTCCGCAAAACCGGTCTCTTTCACCACCATATCCGCCAGATAAAGATGGTGGTTGACCACCACGATATCAGCATCCATCGCCTTGCGACGTGCTTTCACCACAAAGCATTCTTTATAATTCGGGCAGTCGCTGCCCAGACAATTATCGTTCGTGCTGGTCACTAACGGCCAGATCGCGCTGTCTTCCGCGACGCCCGCACAGGTCGTCACATCGCCCTCCGTCGTTTCTGACGACCAGCCGCGCAGCCTGACCAGTTCGCTCAGCGTTTCGGCGGGTAAATCACCGCCGCCCAGCGACTGCTGTTCGAGCCGTTCCAGACAAAGATAGTTTGAGCGGCCTTTCAGTAGCGCGAGTTTACCTTTGTACTTCAGCGCCTGCGCAATCGTGGGTAAATCACGGCTATAAAGCTGATCCTGTAGCGCTTTCGAGCCGGTCGAAATAATCACTTTTTTATCCGAGCGCAAGGCTGGTGCAAGGTAGGCATAGGTTTTACCAGTTCCGGTTCCCGCTTCCACCACCAGCGCCGTTTTCTCATCAATGGCCCGCATGACCGCCTGCGCCATCTGCCGCTGTGGTTCGCGAGGTTTAAAACCCGTTATAGCTTTCGCCAGCGCGCCGTCATTAGCAAAATCATCGATTACCCGATCGTTCGTCACGCCCGCTCTCTTTATCAAAGGAATTATGTAGAGTAAATCTGTAGGCCCCTAACCGCTTCAGGCCGTGGCAAAATATCGCGCTGATTATGCCAAGAGTCACTCACCGCTACCACCCTAAATCAGGAAAGCGGGCCGCTGCCCTCTGTGTTAGGCTGGGCGATTCGATAGTTATTATCCCTACAATGGAGAAATTTCCTCTCATGGCGATCACTCGTATTAATCCTGAAGCCCGCTGGTCAGATGCCGTTATCCACAACAACACGCTTTATTACACCAGTGTGCCGGAGAATCTGGATGATGGCGCACAGGCGCAGACGGAAAACGCGCTGGGCGCGCTGGATGCGATCCTGCAACAGGCAGGAACGGATAAGAGCAAGCTGTTGGACGTAACGATTTTTCTCGCCGACGCCGATGATTTTGCTGCGATGAACGCCGCGTGGGATGCCTGGGTGGTGGCTGGCAGCGCGCCAGTACGCTGCACCGTGCAGGCCAAGCTGATGCATCCAAAATATAAAGTCGAAATAAAAGCGATTGCCGCGATATAAGCCATCGTTTTCCGCACTAACAACCTGAAGTATGACGGGTATCGGGGGAGGCGCGGTTACTGCTCTTCCTCTTCGTCACCATCGTCAAAATGGTGTTCATCGTCGCTGTCATTAACGGTGTCGTCATCTTCGTCAAACATGACCGTGACGGTGTCACCTTTGTGGCCCTGACGGATTTCCGCCGCAACCTGCGCTATCGCCTGGCCGCTGCTCATGCCCTCAGACATCAGTTCCTGAATACGCTCTACGGCATCTTGCTGCTGCTTGTGCGTCAGCGCGGGCATACCTGCAATCATGATAATTTCCTGGTTGATAAATTCGTACGTATCATCGCATGCGCCCTTCGAGATACACCAGCATTTCTGCTTTGTGGTACGCTGTGGTCAGTAAAATCGACGTAACACCATAGAACAGACATAACACGATAAACATGACTGCCGCCAATACGACTCACATTACCGATGCCAGCGCTCCTGGCTCTACGGCTATCTATCACTCGCTGCCTTATTACCCGACGGTGCTGCTCGATCGCTTTGCGCCTTTTTCCCATCAGCCGTGGGCGATGTTGCTGCATTCTGGTTTTGCCGATCATCCACACAATCGCTTCGATATTATGGTCGCCGACCCTCGAATAACCCTGTGTTCGCGGGGCGACAGAACAGAAATCACACGTAACGGCGTAACGCATATCGCAGAAGGCGATCCGTTCGCCTTGCTGCAACAGCAGCTTGATATGCTGGCCTTGCCCGTCGAACCACATCCTGATTTTCCCTTTCAGGGAGGCGCACTTGGCCTGTTCGGCTATGATTTGGGTCGCCAGATTGAAACGCTGCCCACGCAGGCAGAACAGGACATCGACCTGCCGGATATGGCGATAGGGTTATACGAGTGGGCGCTGGTTGCCGATCACCATCGGCAAACGTTAACACTGATCGTCCATCATTCGCTTCAGGCACGACTCGACTGGCTAGCCACTTCGCCCTCTCTCGTCCCAAAGGCCGATTTCAACCTCACCAGCGCCTGGCAGCCAAACATGTCGCGTGCAGAGTATGGTGATAAATTCCGTAAAATACAGGACTACCTTCTGGCAGGCGATTGCTATCAGGTCAATCTGGCGCAGCGCTTTTCTGCGGCTTACGATGGCGATGAATGGCTGGCGTTTTTACGATTGTCAGCAGGGAATAAAGCGCCCTTTTCCGCGTTTCTGCGCCTGCCGGAAAATGCCGTCATCAGCGTATCGCCGGAACGTTTTCTCTGGCTGGAAAAGCACCGCATCCAAACTCGCCCGATCAAAGGTACATTACCGCGGCTCACAGACCCGGAAGCCGACAAACAGCAGGCTGTGCGGCTTGCCTGTTCAGAGAAAGATCGTTCGGAAAACCTGATGATTGTCGATCTCCTGCGCAACGATATCGGCCGCGTCGCGGTGCCGGGCAGCGTTCGCGTGCCGGAACTGTTCGTCGTCGAGCCTTTCCCTGCGGTGCATCATCTGGTTAGCACAATTGAAGCACAGCTACCGGAAGACTGCCCCGCCACCACGCTACTGCGTGCCTGTTTCCCCGGCGGTTCGATTACCGGCGCACCGAAAATCCGTGCCATGCAGATCATTGAAGAGCTGGAACCTCAACGTCGCAATGCTTACTGCGGCAGCGTCGGTTATATCAGCCTGTGTGGAACGATGGACACCAACATCACTATCAGGACACTGTTAACCGAACGCGGCAGAATATACTGCTGGGCAGGCGGCGGTATCGTCGCTGACAGTGTGGCACAGGCTGAATATCAGGAAACGTTTGATAAAGTAGGTCGCATTCTTCCGTTGCTGGATGTCTCCCAGACAACGCCGGTATCGAATAAATGAGTGAGATCGCCTTGCCGTCAGCAGCTTTTACGCTGAATGATTTTATTACGCGCTTTCAGTTACAGCTTCCGCCGTCGCTGCGGCCTGCGCACCAGCAGCGTCAGGCCGCGGTGCTGGTGCCGATTATTTGTCACCCGACGCCTACGCTGTTATTGACCCGACGTTCTGCCGACCTGCGTAAGCACGCCGGACAAGTCGCGTTCCCCGGCGGGGCGGCAGACAAAACGGATCGCTCACTCATCGAAACGGCGCTACGTGAAGCGCAGGAAGAAGTGGCTATCCCCCCGGAAAATGTGCAGGTGCTGGGTGTCTTACCGCCGTTGGATAGTGTGAGCGGCTTTCAGGTCACGCCTGTCGTCGGGCTGATCGCCGCACAAACGCGCTTTCACCCTAATGAAGATGAAGTCGCCGAGCTATTTGAAATGCCGCTGGATGAAGCTTTTGCCCTCACGCGGTATTACCCGCTGGATATCGAGCGCAAGCAGCAGCGCCACCGGGTTTACCTCTCCTGGTATCAGCAGCAATTTGTCTGGGGATTAACGGCCGCCATCATCCACCAGCTTGCTTTACAGATTTCCGACCATGCCTGAGCACGGCGGCGTTGAGTTCAACACTTCTTTTATTACGCCAAGTATCCTTACGTCACAAGCGAGCACGCTGATCCAAAATCACTTCCACCTATGATTTACAATGACTTAAATCATACCGAGATAAGTTAAATTATGCCTTGGCATAAGTTTATTTCATGCGAAAAAGAAAGCCATGCAACATATTCCACACTACAATAGCGCGATTTGACGAATTTTATTCTAATTTATGGGCATATACCCGCTACAACTCAGGTCATGTCTCACCAGAACCGAAATCATCAGGTAATAATCAACATCCTCCTCTGATGGCGATGAAGGAACCGGAAGCAACCAGAGATTAGCGGGTATGGCTTTGAGTCATTAAGGAGTTTGGCGTGATAAGCGTTTTCGACATGTTTAAGATCGGTATTGGCCCTTCTAGCTCTCATACGGTTGGACCGATGAAAGCCGGTAAGCAATTTGTCGATGAATTGATCAACCAGAATTTACTGGCCACAACTACGCGTATTGCCGTCGATGTGTATGGATCGCTATCGCTAACGGGGAAAGGCCACCATACGGATATCGCCATCATCATGGGTCTGGCGGGTAACCTGCCGGATACGGTGGATATTGATGCCATTCCCAGTTTTATCCGCGATGTTGATCAACGTGAACGTCTATTACTGGCTAACGGACAGCATGAGGTCGATTTCCCACGCGAAGGCGGCATGGTGTTCCGTAGTGAAAATCTGCCACTACATGAAAACGGTATGACCATCACCGCTTTTGCTGCCAATAAAGAAATTTATAGCAAAACTTATTATTCCATCGGCGGCGGCTTCATCGTTGACGCGGAAAATTTTGGTAAAGACGTCATCTCCGATATCTCCGTTCCTTATGCATTCAATTCTGCCAAAGAGATGCTGGAGCACTGCAAACAGAGCGGCCTGTCACTTTCTGGCATGGTGATGCGTAACGAATTGGCGCTGCACAATCGTCAGGAAATCGATGCATACTTTACCGATGTCTGGCAAACGATGCGCGCCTGTATCGATCGCGGTATGAATACCGAAGGCGTATTGCCGGGGCCATTGCGTGTGCCACGTCGCGCTTCTGCGCTGCGTCGCATGCTGGTGTCTTCCGATAAGCTGTCCAACGACCCGATGAACGTGGTGGACTGGGTTAATATGTTCGCGCTGGCGGTAAATGAGGAAAACGCCGCAGGAGGCCGCGTGGTGACTGCGCCAACGAACGGCGCATGCGGCATTGTTCCCGCCGTCCTCGCCTACTACGACCACTTCATCGAGCCAGTTAGTCCGGGCATTTATATCCGTTATTTCCTTGCCGCAGGCGCGGTCGGTATTCTGTACAAAATGAACGCATCCATCTCCGGTGCTGAAGTCGGTTGTCAGGGTGAAGTCGGCGTAGCCTGCTCCATGGCAGCAGCAGGTTTGGCAGAATTGATGGGTGCCAGCCCGGAGCAGGTTTGCGTCGCCGCGGAGATCGGTATGGAACACAATCTGGGCTTAACCTGCGATCCGGTTGCAGGCCAGGTACAGGTGCCGTGCATCGAACGCAATGCGATTGCTTCCGTTAAAGCGATTAACGCCGCCCGCATGGCAACACGCCGCACCAGCGAAGCACGCGTCTCACTGGATAAAGTCATTGAAACCATGTACGAAACGGGTAAAGACATGAACGCCAAATACCGCGAAACCTCACGGGGCGGCTTGGCGATCAAAGTACAATGTGATTGATGTGCTAACGCCACTCTGCCATTTTTTCACCCACGAATCGTCCCCCCCTCGGCGTAATATCGTTCATTCCCGTTAACAAGACGTATTGCAGGACGGATAAGCAAGCAACAATAAGATGGCGGGGTTATCCCGCCATCTTATTGTGCTATCGAAAGATCGATTGATTCCATCATGCATTCCTGTCGATATTCGGCTAGGAGGACTCATTGCAATAACGTACATACTTCATTATCGACCGTTCACTTTCCTGTTAATAATTTTTCCCATGGGTCATAAGCAGACAATAGCCATGTTTTAGGTCGTAAAGCATCGGATAGAAAATCACGTAAAAGCTGAACTTTGAGTGGTAATAGCGTACGTGTAGGATAAAGCGCGTGTATTCCCAATGTTTGCGCTTGCCAGTCTGGCATTATTTCCACCAGCCTCCCCTTGATAATATCGCTATATACCAGAAAATCTGGTTGCAAGATTATCCCTTGGCCTTTGATAGCGAGAAATCGACATGTTGCCCCATTATTAACATTGAGACGCGGGTGAATATTAATTTTTATCTGTTCTCTTTTTTCCTTGCAAAATACCCATCCGTTGCCACCGGAGCTATAACTATACGCAATTACGACATGTTTATCTAAATCGTTAGGATGTGTCGGTGTCCCCCATACGCGAAGATATTCAGGTGAGGCGCACAATATTAAGCGAGTTGTTGCCAACAACGAGGATATCAACGTTGAATCTGGCAGATTACCGATGCGAACGACTAAATCGTATCCTTCTTCTACCGGATCAACGCTACGATCGGAAAGGACAATATCTAGCTCAACTTTCGGGTTTTTATCCATAAACTGCCCCCACAATGGAGCCAACTGAAGTACACCAAAATCCTGTGGTACACCAATCCGCAAGCGGCCGTGCGCCTGATTGGCACGCGTACAAACTTGATTTTCGGCCTCTTCGATAACCGATAACACCTCTTTACAACGCTGGTAATAAATTTGACCTTCATTAGTCAAAGAAATACGCCGAGTAGTTCGATGGAGTAGCCTTACACCCAAGAGTTTTTCTAACTCAATAACTTGCCGTGATACGGCCGGTTTTGAAAACCCTGTACTTTCCACTGCTTTGACAAAACTTCCCGCTTTTACTACCGCAACAAAGGTAGCCATCGCTTGCAATTTATCCATTGTCTCCTCCTGAGAGACAATATATCTAATTATTGGCTATTTATCATAAATATCATTACCAATAAAGTATTGTTGATACTTTTACTTCACTAGGGGATTACACAATGAAAGTTGCCGTTATAGGTACTGGAAATATGGGCCAAGGTTTCGTCAAACAACTCACATTAGCGGGTCACGAGGTGCGGATCACGGCTCGTGACCTCATCAAAGCCAGATCACTTGCCGCTCAATATTCTGGGGCGGTAGCAGTGGAATCAGATGAGGTATTGCATGATGCAGACATCGCGATTTTAGCCGTTGGCTACAATGACACACGCTCCGCCTTACAGTCTCTTGGCGATCTAAATGGGAAAGTAATTATTGATATAACCAACCCACTCACAGCCGACTACATGGGACTCACCCTTGGTCACGATACCTCTGCGGGCGAGGAAATCGCGAAAATGGCTCCTGGTGCCATTGTTGTTAAAGCCTTTAACACGATTTTTGCTCAAGTTTTGTCTGAAGGAGCGAAATTCTCCCAGAATGCAACAGTCCCGGTTTTTTATGCTACTGATAGCGAATCAGCAAAAGAAGCTGTCCGTAAATTAATCGAAAGTCTCGGATTCTCTCCGGTAGATGCCGGTGGACTAAAAAATTCTCGTTATCTGGAACCTCTCGGTGGACTAAATATTTATTTTGGTTATGGGGCGGGTAAAGGTACTCAGATTGCACCGACCTGGATTAGCCGTATTTAGCTTATTCTTTATTATTCATCATCAGGATAGTTTATGTCTCATATAAGATTGACTCAGGTCTCTATCGCTTTAACAATATTGTGTTTTTCTTCTTTTTCTTTTGCAGAACAAAAATCAACAGATATTGTTAGTCCTATTACAAATAAAGTTTTGCCATATAAATCTAGCCCTTCAGAAGCACGTAAAGCTGGCCGCGTGGCTTATGACAAACCGACGCCTGAAAATAGCATTATGCTGTTTGTCGATCATCAGGTCGGCCTGATGGCAAGCGTTCGTGATTTCCAACAGGCATCAGGCTATAAAAACAATGTGGTAGCCTTAGCGCAGATGGCTAAAGCATTAGATATTCCGGTCTTAATTACCAGCTCTAATGCTCAATGGCAAAATGGTGATACGCTGCCGGAACTAAAAGAACTATTCAAAGATCAACCCATTTACCGTCGCACGGGTATTATCAACGCTTATGAAGATCCAACGTTCCGTAAAGCGCTAGAAGATTTAGTTGCCAAAACAGGTCGAAGACACATTATTATTTCCGGCGTGACATTGGGAACCTGCGTAACTTTACCGACATTGGCAATGATAAATGATGGATATCAAGTCTATCCCGTTGTTGATGCCTCTGGCGCATGGAGCAAATACGAGGCGGATGCGGCAATGCAGAGAATGACGGCGGCTGGGGCTGAACTTGAAAGTGTGTTTGCGCTTGGTGCAGAATTGCAAGCAGACTGGAAAAACCCGAGCGCAGACGCAATGCTTCCACCGTTTATCAATGGGTTACCAGAATATGGTTGGGTATTACAGAACTATTGGAACAATGCCAATCAGCATACCGTTCCTGATCCTTTTAAAGTAGTGAAATAATTACCCCAGTCTCTGCCCATCCCTTTTCGGCAAAAAACACCCTGCCAGCGTACCACTCGCAGGGTGTAACAATCATGCACGACAGCGCTTACGCTTCTTCAACATCTTCCTCATCGACAAGCCGTTCCACACGCACCAGTTCAATGCGGTATTCGGAAACATCGACGATATGGAAGCGCAGATGGTGCAATTCGATGGTGTCGCCAACCTTCGGAAACTCATCACTGTGCGCCAATAGCAAACCTGCCAGTGAGGTGTAATCTTCCTTCGGGTCAACCAAATCGTTACTATCCACGGCCTGTTGCAACGCGTGCAAATCCGTTCCGCCCTTCACCAGCCAGCCTTCACCGTCTGGGATGATATCCAACGTTTCGTCTTCATCCGGGAATTCGCCCGCAATGGCTTCCAGCACGTCCAGCGGCGTGACCAACCCTTGAACCACACCAAACTCGTTGGCGATGATCACCAGACTCCCTTTCGCACGACGTAAAACAGGCAACAGGTTAATCACATCAAGCGTTTCCGGCACCACGATGGGCGGGTTAGCCGCCGCAAAATTTTCAACATCGGTCTGCGTTTCCAGTGCCACCAGTAGATCTTTGGCACGGACAACACCGATAATTTCATCCAGCGAACCACGACAGATTGGGAACAGGCTGTGGGGCGTATCCAGCAATTGCATGCGAATTTGTTCGACTGAACTGGCGCTATCCACCCAGGAAATCTCCGTACGCGGCGTCATCACACTGCGCAGCGAACGCGAGGCTAATGTCAGCACACCGCTGATCATATTGCGCTCTTCTTCAGCGAACTCCTCAGTCGTGAGTTTCTTCTGTGGTTCATCTGCATTCAAATCATCCGTATTTTTCCGCGATCCCATCAGACGCAGAATGGCTTCTGCGGTACGCTCACGCAAAGGACGGTGCGACTGGTGCTTCATAAAGTTATGACGGGCAATCTGATTAAACAGTTCGATCAGGATGGAGAAACCAATCGCGGCATACAGGTAGCCTTTCGGAATGTGGAAACCAAAACCTTCCGCCACCAGGCTCAAACCAATCATCAGCAAGAAGCTGAGGCACAGCACAACCACCGTGGGGTGCTCGTTAACGAACCGGGTCAGTGGCTTAGAGGCAATCAGCATGACACCCATCGCGATGATCACCGCCGTCATCATAACGCCCAGATGATCAACCATCCCCACCGCGGTAATCACGGCATCCAGCGAGAACACGGCATCCAGCACGACGATCTGCGCCACGACGGCCCAGAAATTGGCATGGGCGCGATTGCCGTTGCCGTCGTGCGCCTTATTCTCTAGCCGTTCATGTAACTCCATCGTGGCTTTAAATAACAGGAACAAACCACCGAACAGCAAAATCAGGTCACGACCGGAGAAGCTGAAATCACCAATGCTAAACAATGGACGCGTCAGAGTGACCATCCAGGAAATCAAAGACAACAAACCCAGACGCATTAACAGCGCCAGGCTTAAACCGATAATGCGGGCTTTATCTCGCTGTTTGGGGGGCAATTTATCCGCCAAAATGGCGATAAACACCAGATTGTCGATGCCCAGAACAATTTCCAGTACCACCAGCGTCAATAAGCCTGCCCAGATTGAAGGATCCAGCAAAAATTCCATGTCAGACTCCAGAAAATGAACGAACAGATGACATCAATGCATGAGTCGCATTGAATGGTAATAAAAAGAGTTGATGTGAACCAGAGAGATTCTGAATGTGGCCTGAGTGACCCGTTGAGTACAAAAAACCGCCAGCATTAGCGGGAAAACAGAGAACGTTTTGTCGGTGACAGTCCATGGGAAGGGCTGATGCCCGGTGCTCCTAAGCAATTTAAGGGATGTTTACTCTAACAGGTTGTTACCAATTTTCACAAAGAATTTCTTAAATCTGCTTTGCATTGATAATGCGCTCAAATTTGCGCCTTCCAGCGTCTTTTAACCCTTATTTAACTAATCAGCATTAGAGCACCATCACACTATTTATTTTTTCGATAACTAAAATAAATCTGTCAGTCACGATCTCTCGTCTGACAATCTGGATGCATACCGTGGATGTCATGAATTCACGGTAGGATTTTTTCTTGCAGCCATACGAGTACCGCGGCGGTTAACGTTTTTACTACAAAACGCTAGCCCAGTTTCATGACACATTGACTCTTTTTTGATCGTGAACGTGAGGAGATAGCAAGTGAGTATTGCAATCATGTTATGCACTCACGGCGCCACTGCGGGACCGCTGTTAAAGACAGCAGAGATGATCCTTGGTGAACAAAGTAATGTCGCCTGGATCGATTTCGTCCCCGGAGAAAACGCCGAAACATTGATAGAAAAATATCAGGAAAAACTCACGCAGTTAGACACATCACAGGGCGTGCTGTTTCTCGTTGATACCTGGGGTGGCAGCCCGTTTAACGCCGCCAGCCGCCTCGTTACCGACAAAGAGAACCATGACGTTATTGCTGGCGTGAATATTCCCATGCTGGCAGAAACCTTTATGGCTCGGGACGATAATCCGTCTTTCTCCGATCTGGTGGCTATCGCGCTGGAAGCAGGCAGGGATGGCGTAAAAGTGTTGAAACATCAGGAAGCGCCGAAAGCCGTCCCACCGTCTCCTCCACTGCCAAAAGCCAACACCGTCCCCACACCCGCTGGCCCCGGTGAACATATGAAAATCGGGTTGGCGCGTATCGATGACCGCCTGATTCATGGTCAGGTCGCCACCCGCTGGACGAAAGAAACCAATGTTTCGCGCATTATTGTTGTCAGCGACGAAGTCGCTGCCGATCACGTACGCAAAACGTTGCTGACTCAGGTTGCACCACCGGGTGTTACCGCGCATGTGGTAGATGTGGCAAAAGCCGTTCGTGTTTATGACAACCCGAAATATGCCGCCGATCGCGTGATGTTACTGTTCACCAATCCGACGGATGTATTAACGCTGATCGAAAATGGCGTAAAAATCACCTCGGTCAATGTTGGCGGAATGGCATTCAAACAGGGGAAAACACAGGTGAATAACGCCGTCTCCATCGATGAGAAGGATATTGCGGCATTCCGTGAATTAGATAAACGCGGTATTGAATTGGAGGTTAGAAAAGTATCAACCGATTCCCGGATTAAAATGATGGATTTAATTAACAAAATGCCGCACTGATACCGATCGTGGTGTGAATGTCATTAACGCTATTGTCATCATCAATAAAAGCTTTTTAGGCCTGACGCTGTACAAAATAGGTATTGATGTCGAGATTGAAAAATTTTATGTCGACATTGAAAAGCAATAGGGATGGCGATTTATTTTACTCAGACACATTTTATAGGAGAAGTACGATGGAGATCACCACACTTCAAATTGTGCTGATATTTCTCGTCGCGTGCGTTTCGGGGATGGGTTCGATTCTTGATGAATTCCAGTTCCACCGTCCACTCGTCGCCTGTACGTTGATTGGTGCCGTATTAGGTGATTTGAAAACCGGGATCATTATTGGCGGTACGTTGGAAATGATTGCATTGGGCTGGATGAACATCGGTGCGGCAGTCGCACCCGATGCGGCGCTGGCTTCCATTATTTCAACCATTCTGGTTATTGCCGGTGGTCAGGGGATCGGTGCCGGGATTGCGCTGGCCATTCCGCTCGCCGCAGCCGGGCAAGTGTTAACCATCATTGTTCGTACCATTACCGTGGCATTCCAACATGCGGCTGATAGCGCGGCAGAGCGAGGTAACCTGACGGCAATCAGTTGGATCCACGTCTCCGCCCTGCTGTTACAAGCCATGCGTATCGCAATTCCTGCGGTGATCGTCGCGATTTCCGTCGGCACCGACGCCGTTCACGCGCTGCTGAACTCCATCCCTGAGGTCGTCACCAACGGGCTGAATATCGCGGGTGGCATGATTGTCGTCGTGGGTTACGCGATGGTCATCAACATGATGCGTGCTGGTTATCTGATGCCATTCTTCTATCTTGGCTTCGTTACCGCGGCGTTCACCCAGTTCAATCTGGTGGCGCTGGGTGTCATCGGTATTGTGATGGCCGTGCTGTATATCCAGCTCAGCCCGAAATATAACAAGGTTCAAGGCCAGCCGGTTTCATCAGGCAATAACAACCTTGATAACGAACTGGATTAACAGGAGTGAGAGAAATGGTCGAAAATACGAATGTCAAAAAACTCACTGACAGCGACATCCGCGCGGTGTTTATCCGTTCCAACCTGTTTCAAGGCTCCTGGAACTTCGAGCGTATGCAGGCACTTGGCTTCTGTTTTTCTATGGTGCCGGTAATTCGCCGTCTTTACCCTGAAAACTCAGAAGAGCGCAAACAGGCGATCAAACGCCACCTGGAGTTTTTCAATACGCAACCTTTTGTCGCCGCGCCGGTACTCGGTGTGACGATGGCAATGGAAGAACAACGTGCTAACGGTGCCCCCATTGATGATGCTGCGATAAACGGCCTGAAAGTCGGGCTGATGGGGCCACTGGCTGGCGTCGGCGATCCGATATTCTGGGGCACCGCCCGTCCGGTGTTCGCCGCGCTAGGTGCGGGGATTGCCATGAGCGGCAGCCTGCTGGGGCCAATACTCTTTTTCGTTCTGTTTAATCTGGTTCGACTGCTGGTGCGTTACTATGGCGTCGCCTATGGCTACCGTAAAGGGATCGATATCGTTAGCGATATGGGCGGCGGTTTCCTGCAAAAAATGACCGAGGCGGCTTCTATCCTCGGCTTGTTCGTCATGGGTGCCTTGGTCAATAAATGGACACACGTCAATATACCGATGGTGGTGTCGACAGTGACAAACCAGAATGGAACAACGACGGTGACCACCGTTCAATCCATTCTTGACCAGCTCATGCCGGGGCTTGTTCCCCTACTGCTGACGTTTGGCTGTATGTGGCTGTTACGGCGTAAGGTAAATGCGCTGTGGCTGATTATGGGCTTCTTCGCGATTGGTATCTTTGGATACTGGATCGGTCTGCTCGGCGTGTAATGTTCAACTGCCGGGTGTGCACACGCCCGGCTTTTTTATTCATTGATACTTACGGACATAAGGTATGACGGATATCACGCTAGTCGTATTGATTGCTTTAGCGCTGGCTTATGCCATCTATGATGAGTTCATCATGGACAAACTCAAAGGAGAAACTCGACTCATCATCTTCCTGAAGCGGTCAAATCGCCTCGATACTCTGATTTTTATCGGCTTGGTGGGTATTCTTATTTATCAGAATGTGATGAATAATGGTGCCATTATCACGACTTATCTGTTGATTTCTCTGGCCTTCGTAGCCGGCTACCTGGCTTATATTCGCCGTCCTAAATTAATGTTTAAATCGGCTGGTTTCTTTTATGCAAATATATTCATTCCTTATAACAGGATTAAAAATATAAATTTATCTGAAGATGGCGTATTAGTCATCGAACTTGAACGCCGTCGTTTGTTGATACACGTTGCACAACTCGATGATTTAGAAAAAATATATAAATTTATGATTGAAAATCAATGAAATAAATTTATTTCACACATAATGATAGATAATATCAAATATATACTCCGTGTTTTAACGGTATTTACCCACAGTAATCCTGTCGTTATTTTATACAACCCTTCAACTCACACAACCAAATGAAAATAATTATCAATTGCATTATTAACACCTAAAACTTTTGGTGTTGTTTGCAACACAAATAATATGGTAAGGTTGCGCCGTCATTGGGGAGTAGCCGATTTCTGATTAGATATTATTCATCATAGTTAGTCAGAAATGCTCGTATCAACATACTCGTTTTATCTCCTATTACCGGAGCATAAAACGTGGTGCGGGCGGCCAAGCAAGATTGGCAGGCGAGACCATAGACACGTAGGATCGTCTATCGGGTTGGAGATGATCCGCGTGGATATGGTTAATCGTCCAGCCGAGGCTACTTACAATGAATATGTCAGCAACACTTATCCTTGCATTTGGTATGTCAATGGATGCCTTCGCCGCGTCAATCGGTAAAGGTGCCGTCCTGCATAATCCCCGTTTCCGTGATGCAATCCGTACTGGCCTCATTTTTGGCGTGATCGAAGCCATTACTCCCCTCATCGGCTGGGCGCTTGGCTTTTTTGCCAGCCAATATATTCTCGAATGGGATCACTGGGTCGCCTTTACACTGTTACTGATTTTAGGTGGCCGTATGATCATTGAGGGACTTAAAGGTTCTTCAAATTGCCGCTGCGAAAAAGTCAAAAATCATAGTCTGGCGTTGCTAATCTGCACTGCCGTCGCCACCAGTCTGGATGCGATGGCGATTGGTGTTGGTCTGGCTTTTCTTCAGGTGAATATTTTCCATACCGCGATGGTCATTGGTTGTGCCACCATGATTATGGTCACACTCGGTATGATGATTGGCCGCTACATTGGCCCTATTCTCGGTAAAAAAGCAGAAGTGATGGGTGGAGTCGTTTTGATAGGTATCGGCTGTAATATCCTGTACGAACATCTCGGCTACGCCGCCTGATAAAAACACCGCTGACAGCAACGGGCAGCCCACTATCGCGCTGCCCATTTTTATCTTCTCAATTACGAGACAATCACGCTATCGACACGTTGATGCAAACGGATAATAAAATCCGTGTCGCAACGAAATTGACGTGCTGCCCGCAATCTTTCGCTGACCTCTGGCGTTGCCCGCCAGGCAAAGGGCGTCATTTGCAATAGTGCCGCCGCCTCATCCCCAGATAGCGGCATGGAATACGCGAGCGTTTGCTGATCCCTAAGCTGGAAGCCTGCAAGCTGTTCATCTTTACTCGGGTGCAATAACACCTCATCGTAGACTTCTGCCTTCAGTTGATAAAGATGTCGTGGTCCTGGAGATACCGTCACTACCCAGCCGCCAATCTTAACGGTACGCTGTAATTCCGCGTCATTGCACGGCGCATAAATTTTTACCACGGCGTCAAGAGATTGGTCCTGGAAAGGCAGCCTCTGGCTAGAAGCGACGCAAAATTCAACGTTGTTATACCGTTTTGCCGCACGCTGAATCGCCGCCTTGGACACATCCAGCCCATATATTGTCATCGCCCTACGCGATGTAAGACGGTGCGCAACGTCTGTCGTGTAATACCCTTCGCCACAGCCGATATCCAGCAGTGTCGTTGCGTCATCTGCCATAACACGATCAAGATATTGCGCGACAGTATCGCGTAGCGGTTGGTAATGACCCGCTTCCAGAAAGCTGCGCCGAGCCTGCATCATTTCAGCGCTATCGCCAGGTTGTTTCGAACGCTTAAACTGTACTGGTAGCAGGTTGACGTATCCTTCTTTCGCACAGTCAAAGCTATGTTTGCCACACGTCCACTGCCGCGGGTGTCGCTCCAGAGGTAACTGGCATAGTGGACACTGATAGCTCATCGGCACATTTTCCTCATTAAAAACATCTTTGTTGCATCACAGGCATAGATAAAATACAGACAACAAAAAACCCGCACCATGGCGGGTTTTGCAACAGAGCTGTAAAATTACAGCGCAGTGACGTTTACTGCGGAAGGACCTTTCTGGCCATCCTGAATTTCGAATTCTACGTTCTGGCCTTCAGCCAGAGTTTTGAAGCCGTTACCTTGAATTGCAGAGAAGTGTACGAATACATCTTTGCTGCCGTCAGCAGGAGTGATGAAACCAAAGCCTTTAGACTCGTTGAACCACTTAACCTGACCTTTAATCTTTGCCATTTCAAATATTTCCTTTAATTGTTTAAACCGCCAAAAGGCGTTATACAGACAAACCAAAGTCGTTACTGCTTGAGGCACTAAGATAAGGATCGGCAGAGAAGCAGCATGCAACGCTAAAGGTTGAACTTAAGTCTTCTTTACTGAAAATGCCATTCATATACAGAACTGTACCTCGTTTTACCCAGAAGGGTTATTGCACACTCTACAAACGATGGCAAGGTCTTTTTTATCAGGCATGGACATCCCGCACAAATTCACATCATTACTGATTCATTAATACACGATAATGTCACCTAAGACCGATATTCGCATACGCCTTCTAACACCGCGCAATAAGCGGTCTGCGGATCCTATTGTCTAAAAAAATACGCGATACGGGTCGCAGTTTAAGGAAAAATGCCCATGCAATCATAACAAAAAGCTATAATTAATGGACGTAGATGAAGAGCGATAGGGCATTAGCGGGAATGCGTGCCCAAAAGTGAGCACGCTTATATCAATATTTAAAATGAATTGTCATTTTGGTGCTATCAGTATCTTTTGCATTAATACGTTACATAATAGAAATTATTTATAACCTAACTTTTCGTTGAATCAAAAATTAACTTGTTTGAACCAACAGCACTAATAATGCCACCAGGAAAGTCAATAAAACTACACTTGCCAGCTTCCAACGCCTTTCTGATTTTGTGCTCATATCACTTACGATCCTTTCCTATAAAACAGATACCTCTCTCACATTCTTTATGGTTTATCGGCAGAGACAGAGAACTTTTTAAGATTACTTCGGGTTTCTCCCGCTTTTTGGCGTAAATTTCACCATGTGTATAGCTATGTATAGTGACGCGACAGTCAACCACTGTTACCGTTAGACTTTCGTTGTAACCTTAAGTACGATTCATTAAATTAAAGCAACACTTCTGTTACCAAAGGAGCATGATGCGTTCCTTACCCACGCAAGCACGTACGGCGAGCCTGCGAACAGCAATCTCTTGTGTCATGAGACACCCTCTACTATTGATTCCCCGCGCTTCTCTGCCCCTTGACTTAAATGATATTGATAATTATTCTCAATTAATATTTCACGGTTTGTAAGGATATCCGCATGATTACTTTTCACGCCCGTTTACCCACCCTATTCCGTCGCATAGCGCTGCCGTGCGCCTTACTGCTTTTAGCCAATACCTCCGTTCACGCGGCTGAAAAGCTTAAAGTCATCACCACCTTTACGATTATTCAGGATATTGCTCAGAATATTGCAGGTGATGCCGCAACGATCGAATCCATTACTAAACCCGGTGCAGAGATTCATGATTATCAGCCAACACCGCGCGATATCGTTAAGACGCAATCGGCACAGTTAGTGCTGTGGAACGGCATGAATCTCGAACGCTGGTTTACGCGCTTTTTCGAGAACGTGAAAAATGTCCCTGCCGTTGTCGTGACGGAAGGCATTACGCCGCTTCCTATTCGCGAAGGTGCTTATAACGGTAACCCCAATCCACATGCCTGGATGTCCCCTTCCAACGCATTAATCTATATCGAAAATATCCGTAAAGGTCTGGTGCAAGCCGATCCAGCCAATGCCGAGACATATAACCGCAACGCCAAAGCCTATGCGGAAAAAATCAAGGCCCTCGACGCACCGCTACGTGAACGTCTTTCCCGCATCCCTGAGTCGCAGCGCTGGTTAGTCACCAGCGAAGGCGCATTCAGCTATCTGGCGAAAGATTATCAGTTCAATGAAGTCTATTTGTGGCCAATCAATGCCGACGAACAAGGTTCGCCACAGCAGGTTCGCCGAGTGATCGATACCGTGCGTGAGAAAGCTATCCCTGTGGTATTCAGCGAAAGCACCGTTTCTGATAAACCAGCCAAGCAGGTCAGTAAAGAAACGGGGGCGAAATACGGCGGTGTGTTGTATGTTGATTCTCTGTCTACAGAAAAAGGCCCTGTGCCAACCTATATCGACCTGTTACAAGTGACGGTGGAAACCATCGCTAAAGGATTTAATCAATGAGTAGCGATCGGGCAGTACAGTCATTAGAAGTCAATAATGTGTCCGTTACTTACAGCAACGGACACCAGGCCATTCGCCACGCGTCTTTCTCCCTGAGTGGCGGGACGATTTGTGCCCTGGTTGGCGTAAATGGCAGCGGAAAATCGACGTTGTTTAAAAGCATCATGGGGTTGGTCAAACCAACCTCAGGGCAAGTACTGCTCAACCAGCAACCAATCTATCAGGCACTGAAACTGAATCAGGTGGCTTATGTTCCACAAACAGAAGACGTGGACTGGAATTTCCCCGTTTTAGTTTCCGACGTGGTGATGATGGGGCGCTATGGGAGAATGAATTTCCTGCGCATTCCTAGTAAACAAGATCGCGCTATTGTGGCGGAATCACTGGAACGTGTCGGGCTTTCCACGCTACAACATCGCCAGATCGGCGAACTGTCCGGCGGTCAAAAAAAACGCGTTTTTCTGGCGCGAGCGCTCGCTCAACAAGGCCATGTGTTGCTGCTGGATGAGCCGTTTACGGGTGTCGATGTGAAAACAGAGAACGCCATTATCGACCTGCTTCGCACCCTACGCGACGAGGGGCATTTGATTCTGGTGGCCACCCACAACCTCGGGAGTGTTCCCGAGTTTTGCGACAACGTTATTTTGGTCAATCGCACCGTTTTAGCCGCAGGACCGACGCACAGCACCTTTACCCAAAGCAATTTGGAGAAAACGTTCGGTGGTGTTTTGCGTCATATCAACCTCGGAGGGGCCCATCTTCACGATGATGACGATGTTCGCTCGGTAACGGTGTTGACGGACGATGAACGTCCAGCGGTGTTCTATGGTTCGACCAAAAGCGATCCTCCTACATCGCGCGTGATACCGGAGGAGAAAAAGCCCTGATGATCGATATCCTGCTACAGCCATTCAATTATAACTACATGGTCAAAGCGATCTGGGTCAGTGCGATCGTCGGCGGCGTATGCGCTTTTCTTTCGGCGTACCTGATGCTGAAAGGCTGGTCGCTGATGGGGGATGCGCTCTCACATTCCGTCGTACCCGGCGTCGCAGGTGCCTATGCGTTGGGTCTCCCCTACGCGGCTGGGGCATTTTTTACTGGTATGCTCGCGGCGCTGGCAATGACCCTGATTCGTCACATTACCCGATTACGCGAAGATGCGATTATCGGCTTTATTTTCTCAACGTTTTTCGCCGTCGGCCTGTTGATTATTTCACTCAATCCGACATCGGTTAACGTGCAATCCATCATTTTTGGCAATATTTTAGGCATTGCTGACGAAGATATTCTGCAAGTTGAAATCATCATTGGCGTGACGTTCGTGATTCTCTGTCTGCTGTGGAAAGACCTGCTGGCGGTGTTTTTTGATGAGAACCACGCTCGTTCGATTGGACTTTCCCCGCTGAAGCTGAAAATTCTGTTCTTTACGCTGCTGAGTGCCTGTACGGTCGCGGCATTGCAAACTGTCGGCGCGATTTTAGTGATCGCAATGGTCATTACACCGGGCGCCACAGCTTACCTGCTCACCGATCGGTTTGGTCGTCTGGTGGTGATTTCTATTGCATTAGGCGCGATCACCAGCGCAGTAGGAGCCTATCTGAGCTTCTTCCTTGATGGTGCGACCGGCGGTGTGATTGTCACGTTGCAGACCATCGTCTTCCTGTTGGCGTTTTTCTTTGCCCCCAAGCATGGATTACTGGCATCGCGCCGCCTGCGGTTACGCGCTCAATCAGGAGATGCATTATGACGCTAATTAGCTGGCTAACGGACCCTCTGTCTTATCCGTTCATGCAGCGAGCGCTACTCGCCGCCGTGGTAACCGGCACGGTCTGTGCGGTGCTGTCATGCTATCTGGTGCTGAAGGGCTGGTCACTGATGGGTGACGCCATTTCTCATGCCGTGTTGCCCGGAATTGTTATCGCGTTCTTGCTGGGGATCCCACTGGTTATCGGTGCTTTTGTTTCCGGTATTTTTTGTGCGGTAGCGACGGGATATGTGAAAGAACACAGTCGGGTCAAAGAAGATACGGTCATGGGGATTATCTTTTCCGGTATGTTTGCGCTGGGACTCGTCATGTTTGCGCGTATCGATACCGATCAACACCTAAATCATATTCTGTTTGGTAACGTGTTGGGCATCACACCGCAAGAACTGACGCAAATCTTACTGATTGCCGGGGTAACGTTAGCCATCATCTTGTTAAAACGGCGAGATTTCATGCTGTACTGCTTCGATCCCAGCCATGCCCGCGTTATTGGTTTGCCCGTGAAGCTGCTGCACTACGGCTTGTTGAGCCTGCTGGCGATGACCATCGTGGCATCATTACAGGCCGTCGGCGTTATTCTGGTGATCGCGATGCTGATTGCGCCAGGTATTATTGCTTTCATGGTCTGTAAACGTTTTGACCGTATGGTTTTCGTCGCCACGCTGGTTTCCGTCATTTCCTGTATTACTGGCACCCTGATCAGCTTCTACATTGATGGCGCAACAGGCCCTTGTATCGTCATCGTTCAGGCTTTGTTCTTCACATTGGCTCTGATTTACCACCAGCTTAAACTACGCCGTCAGGCGGCATCCCAGGTTGTCACCGACGTGCGGTGATCCCCTCGACTTTTTAGCATGACGTAATCGGAAAACCGTCACCGATTACGTCATTCCTATCTATCCATTTCTTTATCCAACGGATTGGGTGTCATCCTAACTCGGTTATATTTAATTCCGACTATACTTGTTTTTCGCAAGCTCCATCTATCGGTTATCACTGTGCTGTAGATTCCATTTTTATTGCGCTCAATGGGTTACCGTAAAACGAACGCCCCAATAAACAGCAGAGTATCGGGCAACATCAATGGGAGGATGACCTTATGTGGCAAGCTATCAGCCGACTTTTGGAAGAGCATCACGGTACTGCGGAAATTCTGGAACACCACGAATTGTCCGGCGGTGAAATACACCCAGCCTGGTACGTCCGTTACGGCGAACATGACGTCTTCGTAAAATGCGATAGTCGTGAAATGCTAGCCAAATTCACTGCTGAAGCCGATCAACTTCACTTACTGAGCCGCAGTAATACGGTGCGTGTACCCGCCGTCTATGGTGTCGGTAGCTCACGCGATCACAGCTTCCTGCTTCTGCAATATCTGCCTGTCAAACCGTTAGATGCCCACAGCGCCTGGTGCCTGGGCGAACAACTCGCGCGTCTGCATCAGTGGAGCGATCAGCCACAATTTGGTCTGGATTTCGATAATGATCTCTCGACAACGCCTCAGCCAAATAGCTGGCAGCGGCGCTGGGCGACCTTTTTTGCCGAACAACGTGTTGGGTGGCAATTACAGCTAGCGGCGGAGAAAGGGATGCATTTTGGTCACATTGAAACGCTGATCGCATGCGTTGAAGAACGTCTGACCGGGCATCAACCCCAGCCCTCGCTCTTGCACGGCGACCTATGGCCGGATAATTGCGCCAATAATCAGGATGGCGCTTATCTGTTCGATCCAGCCTGCTATTGGGGGGACAGAGAGTGCGATTTAGCGATGCTGCCACGCTACCCAGCCCTGCCCGCACAGATTTATGATGGCTATCAGAGCGTGTGGCCGTTGGATAAAGGCTTTATCGATCGCCAACCGATTTACCAGATTTATTATCTGCTTAACCGCGCCAATCTTTTTGGCGGAAAACACATCGTTGAAGCACAGCAACTGATTGAGCGACAATTCTTGAGTTAATGCAGGAAGTTTGATCTAAGGTAGGAAGGCGTTTCAGCGTCTGGCGCAGGCTTTGCGCCAGACGGTTGTTCAGACTGGCAACCCTAATAAACGCAATGCGAGGTAACCAACGCCAGCAATCATCACTGGCAGGATATACAGCGGAAAAAATTGCACCAAAATCGTGTGTCCAGGGACTACCACACGCGACTCCAGCATTTCCCGCGTGTTCCCGCCATCGCCTTTCATCTTTTCCAAAATCAGTTGATCTTCAATACCTTCCTTAATGGCTTTCGCCTGACGAGACATCCGTGCGCCCGACACTTGCAAAGCCAGACCAATAAAAATCAGGATGTAGATCAGCCAAAACATCAGCGTCGCCCCGCTGAAAAAACGCGTAAAATCCGGTACTGGCGAGTTGTACCAAAAGATGTTCAGGAAAGGCGTATTAAAGCGCACCATGTCAACCATTAGATGCACAAAATCCAGCAGAACAGCGTCAATACCCTGTTTTTTCTGGGTATAAGCGTAGAGATAGTTAGCCAGCGAGACGAAGGTTGAAAGCAGTGCAGGAATCACAAGAATCCATCCGGCAATGCGTTTAACGACGGCAATACGGCCAGCCTGTTGATACGTCATGAGAACCCCTTCTTAGCGACGCAACATCGGTAATATATCGTTTTAGTACGACGGGTAGCCTACTGTAAGTTTACGCGCAGTCAACTCTTTATCTCCCGTACCGCCGGATCAACCAGTTATATCCGTTATACATCCCCGCGTGTTGGTGACTATCCACCTCTTTCACGACCTTCCCCTTTCCGAGTTAACATGCCGTATTATTCAACACTCTAGCGTTTTTTCCTGTTACTCGGCTTCCTTAAGATATAGTTTACTCGTAAATTTTCTTTGCTGACGGAGCCTGTGATATGTCTTTTGATTCTTCTCTACGTGCAGCGATTTTCGATATGGATGGGTTACTGATTGATTCAGAACCCCTGTGGGATCAGGCAGAACTGGAAGTTATCGCCTCGTTAGGCATCGATATTTCACTACGGCAGTCCATGAAAGATACGCTGGGTTTACGCATCGATATGATGGTTGAACTCTGGTATCAGCGCGCGCCGTGGACAATGCCTGATCGAGACGAGGTGGTTCATCGTATTATCGATCGCGCCATCGAACTCGTTGCCGAACAGCGCCCGCTCCTGCCTGGCGTCGAATATGCGCTGCAACTGTGTCGAGCACAGAATCTCAAAATTGGATTGGCTTCAGCCTCACCGCTCCACATGCAGCAGCAGGTACTGCGCATGTTTAATCTGGAACACTACTTTGATGTCTTAATGTCAGCCGAAAAATTGCCGTATAGCAAACCCCATCCCGAAGTGTACTTAAATGCAGCAAACGGACTCGGCGTTTCTCCAGCGCAATGCATTACACTGGAAGATTCAGTGAATGGCATGATTGCAACCAAAGCGGCGCGTATGCGCTCAATCGTTATTCCGCAGGCTGAATATCGTGCCGACACACGCTGGGTACTGGCCGATTATCAGTTAGACTCTCTGAATCAACTGACTGCGAAACATTTGGTGTAGGAATAAAGAAGTAAACGAATAGAGAAACCGATCGCGGGAAAGGACGAAAGCGTGGCCAGTCAACCGACTCGCCACGCGTTGAAGCATTACAGGAAATCAGCTCGCTTCGGCGAGAACGCATCGATCAGAACACTGCCGTCTTCCAGCGAGACTACGCCGTGCATCTCGTTTTTCACCGCCAGATAGGCGTCACCGGTTTTCAGAATACGTTTTTCACCTTCAATCACGACTTCAAAACTGCCTGCGGCAACATAAGCAATCTGATCGTGAATCTCATGGAAATGCGGCGTACCAATGGCACCTTTTTCAAAGTGCACGTAGACCATCATCAGCTCATCACTCCAGGTCATAATCTTACGTTTAATGCCACCGCCCAGTTCTTCCCACGGCGTTTCATCATCAATAAAGTATCTTCTCATCATCATCTCTCCTCTAACGCTTTTAGTGCCCATACCTTCTATTGCGTCAACAAACCGTGCACGACAACGAGTGTATGACTATGGATTACGACATTTTAGCCATATCAGTACCAGAAAAAACATAAAATAAGCAAAACCATGACGGCCCTCAAGAAATAAATAAAACATTATTTCATTTTTATTGAATTAACATCCCATCCACACTATCATCCCGCATAACAAGAAAGAACCGGGCATGTTGAGGAACGGGTGACGTTGTCACTGCCACGCAACATCATCTGTTTCGCCCGGCGCTTTCGCAGGAATAATTTCTGTTTTTTAGGAACATGATGGGCCACCACAGAAACCCGTCAGAGAGAGTTGTAAGATTTAAGAAAGTTATAAGATTTAAGAGCGTTATAAAAAACGAGCAGGCGGTGATTTCACCGGGCTGGTCAATGCATTCCGGTGTTAGCACCAGATGCTACACCTTTATCTGGGGCATGGTTGGCGAGAATCAGGTGTTCGGTGACATGGATCGCGTCAAGGTTAGCGAGTTAGGTTAATCGCTTTCAACCGGAATTACCGATGTTCCCTACAGTAACAGCTAACGACTAAGTATTGTCGCTTATAGAGAGATTACAGCTATGATTTTAAATTCTTTTGATTTGCAAGGTAAAGTGGCTCTTATTACAGGTTGTGATACGGGTTTAGGTCAGGGTATGGCTATCGGCCTGGCGCAAGCAGGCTGTGATATCGTCGGCGTCAACATCGTTGAACCGAAAGACACTATCGAAAAAGTGACCGCACTGGGACGCCGTTTCCTCAGCCTGACTGCGGATATGAGCAACGTTGCAGGCCATGCCGAACTGGTAGAGAAAGCCGTTGCTGAATTTGGTCACGTTGATATTCTGGTCAACAACGCGGGTATCATTCGTCGTGAAGATGCGATCGATTTCAGCGAGAAAAACTGGGACGACGTAATGAACCTGAACATTAAGAGTGTTTTCTTTATGTCGCAGACCGTTGCTCGCCAGTTCATCAAGCAAGGCAAAGGCGGCAAAATCATCAACATCGCGTCTATGCTGTCCTTCCAGGGCGGTATCCGCGTCCCTTCTTACACGGCGTCAAAAAGCGCTGTTATGGGTGTCACCCGTCTGCTGGCTAACGAATGGGCAAAACACGGTATCAACGTCAACGCCATTGCACCGGGATATATGGCTACCAACAATACCCAACAATTACGCGCCGACGAAGACCGTAGCAAAGAGATTCTGGATCGTATCCCAGCGGGTCGTTGGGGTCTGCCACAGGACCTGATGGGGCCATCCGTGTTCCTGGCATCTAGCGCATCCGACTATATCAACGGTTACACCATTGCTGTTGATGGCGGCTGGCTGGCTCGCTAAGCGCGATTTTTCTTAGCGGCATTTTGCCAACCTGCGATAAAAAGCACAATTTCGGTTGTGCTTTTTATTTATTTTTCAAGTTGTTATTTTCCTTTTCGCGATTCTTTTTCCTGTCAAAATCCTTTCTTAAAAAAAATCAAAACAACGTTCCGACTTTGATCACACTTTCGATATTGCGTGCATGACGACAAGGTTAATAGCGCAATATAATCAATCAAAACAGTGTTTCTATTTATAAGGAACTGTTTACACGGTTCCATAAGAAGGTACTCCATGAGTATTTTTGAAAACTTATACACCAGTAAGAAATCGCAGCTCGACGAATGGATTGCTGCACTCGATAGCCACATTGCCTGCGTTCAGGATAAAGGCCGAAGCCAAAGTAAACCGACGCTATTGTTGGCCGATGGCTTTGATGTTGAAACGTTTACGCCTGTGGTATGGCGGTTCCCTGATGGACACAATGCCTCTATTTCTAATTTTGCCAGCCAGCAAAATTGGTTGAGAACGCTGTGCGCGATGAGCGTGGTTACAGGTAATGAGACTTACCAGCAACAGGCTATCGCACAGAGCGAATATTTCTTGGATCATTTCGTCGATGAGAATAGTGGCCTGTTCTACTGGGGTGGTCATCGTTTTATTAATCTCGATACGCTGGCAGGTGAAGGGCCAGAATCCAAAGCTCAGGTGCATGAATTAAAGCACCACCTGCCCTATTACGCACTGTTGCATCGTGTTAATGCGGAAAAAACGCTGAATTTTTTGCAGGGTTTCTGGAATGCGCACGTTGAAAACTGGGATTCTCTGGATCTGGGTCGCCATGGTGATTACAGCAAAAAACGCGACCCTGATGTTTTCCTGCATGCGCGCCATGATGTCGTCGATCCGACACTGTGGCCTGTTCTGCCATTAACCAAAGGGCTGACTTTTGTTAATGCCGGAACGGATCTGATTTACGCGGCGTTCAAATACGCAGAATACACGGGCGACAGCCACGCTGCCGCCTGGGGTAAACACCTGTACCGTCAATACGTTCTGGCCCGTAATCCAGAAACAGGTATGCCGGTGTATCAGTTCAGTTCACCACAGCAGCGCCAACCCGTGCCGGAAGACGATAATCAAACGCAATCCTGGTTTGGCGATCGTGCTCAACGCCAGTTTGGCCCAGAGTTCGGTGAGATCGCGCGTGAAGCCAATGTGCTATTCCGTGATATGCGTCCCCTGCTAATCGATAACCCACTGGCAATGCTGGATATCCTGCGCACGCAGCCGGATGCTGAAATGCTGAATTGGGTTATTTCAGGGTTAAAAAATTACTATCAATACGCCTATGATGTCACGAGCAATACACTGCGCCCTATGTGGAACAATGGCCAGGACATGACAGGCTACCGTTTTAAACGCGATGGTTATTACGGCAAAGCGGGAACGGAATTAAAACCGTTCGCATTAGAAGGTGATTATTTATTACCGCTGGTTCGTGCTTATCGTCTGAGTGGCGATAAGGATCTCTACGCATTGATTAACACCATGCTGACGCGATTGAATAAAGAAGATATTCAATCCATCGCCAGCCCGGTACTTTTGTTGACCGTCATTGAATTGGCCGATCATAAACAATCAGAATCCTGGGCACATTACGCCGCGCAACTGGCTGGCGTTCTGTTTGAACAACATTTCCATCGTGGTTTGTTTGTTCGCTCCTCACAGCATCGTTATGTTCGTCTGGATGATACCTATCCGCTGGCTTTACTGACTTTCGTTGCCGCTTGTCGCAACAAATTAAACGATATACCGCCGTATCTGACACAAGGTGGATATGTTCACGGTGATTTTCACGTTAACGGGGAAAATAGAATTGTTTATGACGTGGAATTAATTTATCCAGAGTTATTAACAGCTTAATTTTATGTTTTTTTAATGGTTCACAATTAATCAATAGGTAAGCATTATGAATGAAAACAGAATGCTGGGGTTAGCCTATATCTCCCCCTATATTATAGGGCTGATAGTTTTTACCGCTTTCCCCTTTGTTTCGTCATTTATCCTCAGTTTTACTGAGTATGACTTGATCAATCCACCTGAATTTACGGGGCTAGAAAATTATCACCGTATGTTTATAGAGGATGACCTTTTTTGGAAATCCATGGGCGTCACCTTTGCCTATGTATTTCTGACCATTCCATTGAAATTAATCTTCGCGCTGTTAATTGCGTTTGTACTTAATTTCAAATTGCGTGGTATCGGTTTCTTCCGTACGGCTTACTATGTGCCTTCTATTCTGGGTAGCAGCGTGGCAATCGCCGTTCTATGGCGTGCGCTGTTCGCGATTGATGGCTTGTTAAACAGCTTCCTTGGCGTATTTGGCTTTGACGCCATCAACTGGCTGGGTGAGCCGTCGCTGGCACTGATGTCGGTAACGCTGTTGCGCGTATGGCAGTTCGGTTCCGCCATGGTTATCTTCCTGGCTGCATTGCAGAACGTTCCGCAATCTCAGTATGAAGCGGCGATGATCGACGGTGCATCCAAATGGCAAATGTTCCTGAAAGTCACTGTACCGCTGATTACGCCAGTTATTTTCTTTAACTTTATCATGCAGACCACTCAGGCATTCCAGGAGTTTACGGCACCTTACGTCATTACTGGCGGTGGTCCAACGCACTACACCTACCTGTTCTCGCTCTATATCTACGATACGGCGTTCAAGTATTTCGATATGGGCTACGGTGCTGCCTTGGCATGGGTTCTGTTCCTGGTTGTTGCGGTATTTGCGTCTATCTCCTTTAAGTCGTCGAAATACTGGGTGTTCTACTCCGCTGATAAAGGAGGAAAAAATGGCTGACATTCATTCAAACCTGACTACAGCACAAGAAGTTGCTGCTGCTGAAGTACGCCGCACGCTGCGTAAAGAAAAACTCAGTGCCGCCATCCGTTACGTGATACTGCTGTTCGTTGGTTTACTGATGCTTTATCCACTGGCGTGGATGTTCTCAGCGTCGTTCAAACCGAACCATGAGATTTTCACCACGTTGGGTCTGTGGCCTGCTCACGCCACCTGGGACGGTTTCGTTAACGGTTGGAAAACCGGTACGGAATACAATTTCGGTCACTACATGATTAACACTTTCCAGTATGTAATTCCGAAAGTGGTGCTGACCGTTATTTCCTCGGTGATTGTGGCTTATGGCTTCGCTCGCTTTGATATTCCGTGGAAAAACTTCTGGTTTGCCACGCTGATTGCCACCATGTTGCTGCCAAGTACCGTACTGTTGATTCCGCAGTACCTCATGTTCCGTGAAATGGGCATGCTGAACAGCTATCTGCCACTGTATTTACCGGTAGCATTTGCAACACAAGGCTTCTTCGTGTTCATGCTGATTCAGTTCCTGCGTGGTGTACCACGCGATATGGAAGAAGCGGCTCAGATCGATGGCTGCAACTCCTTCCAGGTTCTGTGGTATGTGGTCGTGCCGATTTTGAAACCAGCCATCATCTCTGTTGCGCTGTTCCAGTTCATGTGGTCAATGAACGACTTCATCGGTCCGCTGATTTATGTCTATAGCGTGGATAAATATCCGATTGCGCTGGCGCTGAAAATGTCTATCGACGTGACTGAAGGCGCTCCGTGGAATGAAATTCTGGCCATGTCCAGCATCTCCATTCTGCCATCCATTATTGTTTTCTTCCTGGCACAGCGCTATTTCGTACAAGGCGTGACCAGCAGCGGAATTAAAGGTTAATAGAGGATTTATCATGGCTGAAGTTATTTTCAATAAACTGGAAAAAGTATACTCCAACGGTTTCAAAGCGGTTCACGGCATCGACCTGACCATTAAAGACGGTGAATTCATGGTTATCGTCGGCCCGTCTGGCTGTGCGAAATCGACCACGCTGCGTATGCTGGCAGGCCTGGAAACCATCAGCGGCGGTGAAGTTCGCATCGGTGAACGCGTTGTTAACAATCTGGCGCCAAAAGAGCGTGGGATTGCGATGGTGTTCCAGAACTATGCCCTCTACCCTCACATGACGGTAAAAGAGAACTTGGCGTTTGGTCTGAAGCTGAGCAAACTGCCTAAAGAGCAAATCGAAGCACAGGTAGCCGAAGCGGCCAAAATTCTGGAACTGGAAGAACTGATGGATCGTCTGCCGCGCCAACTGTCTGGTGGTCAGGCACAGCGTGTGGCCGTAGGCCGCGCCATCGTTAAAAAACCAGATGTGTTCCTGTTTGACGAACCGTTGTCAAACCTGGATGCCAAACTGCGTGCTTCCATGCGTATCCGTATTTCCGACCTGCACAAGCAGTTGAAGAAAAGCGGTAAAGCGGCGACAAGCGTATATGTTACCCACGATCAGACTGAAGCAATGACCATGGGTGACCGTATCTGCGTGATGAAACTCGGTCACATCATGCAAGTTGATACGCCGGATAACCTGTACCACTTCCCTGTCAACATGTTCGTTGCTGGCTTCATTGGCTCACCAGAAATGAACATTAAGCCGTGCAAACTGGTCGAGAAAGATGGTCAGATTGGCGTTGTTGTGGGTAATAACGCGCTGGTGTTAAATGCTGAAAAACAAGATAAAGTGCGCAGCTATATCGGACAAGACGTATTCTTCGGCGTTCGCCCAGACTATGTTTCCGTGTCAGATACGCCATTTGAAGGCAGCCACTCACAGGGTGAGCTGGTTCGCGTAGAAAACATGGGTCACGAATTCTTTATGTACATTAAAGTCGATGGCTTTGAATTAACCAGCCGCATTCCTTATGACGAAGGTCGGCTGATTATCGAGAAGGGACTGCATCGTCCGGTATATTTCCAGTTCGACATGGAAAAATGCCATATTTTTGATGCAAAAACAGAAAAAAATATCTCTCTTTAACAGGAGTAGTAACCGATGAAAAAAGCGATCCTACACACGTTAATAGTTTCATCTCTGGCATTAGTGGCAATGCCTTCTTTCGCCGCTGATAATGTTGAATTGAGAATGTCCTGGTGGGGCGGCAACAGCCGTCACCAGCAGACGCTCAAGGCCATTGAAGAGTTCCATAAACAGCACCCCAATATCACCGTGAAAGCGGAATACACTGGCTGGGATGGTCACCTGTCTCGTCTGACAACACAGATTGCCGGTAATACCGAGCCAGATGTGATGCAGACCAACTGGAACTGGCTGCCGATTTTCTCTAAAAACGGCGATGGTTTTTATGATTTGAACAAAGTGAAAGATTCTCTGGATCTGACCCAGTTCGAACCTAAAGAACTGCAAAACACCACAGTCAACGGCAAACTGAACGGTATTCCTATTTCCGTTACTGCTCGCGTGTTCTACTTCAACACCGAAAGCTGGAAAAAAGCCGGTCTGGAGTATCCGAAAACGTGGGATGAGCTGCTGAACGCCGGTAAAGTGTTCAAAGAAAAACTGGGCGACCAATACTACCCTATCGTATTGGAACACCAGGATTCTCTGGCACTGTTGAACTCTTATATGGTGCAGAAGTACAACATTCCAGCTATTGATGTAAAAGGTCAGAAATTCTCCTACAGCGATGCGCAATGGGCTGAATTCTTTGGCATGTATAAGAAATTGGTCGACAGCCATGTCATGCCTGACACGAAGTACTATGCTTCTTTCGGCAAGAGCAACATGTATGAGATGAAGCCATGGATCAACGGCGAGTGGTCAGGTACTTACATGTGGAACTCCACCATTACCAAGTACTCTGACAACCTGCAACCACCTGCAAAACTGGAATTGGGTAATTACCCAATGTTGCCAGATGCGAAAGACTCAGGCTTGTTCTTCAAACCTGCACAGATGCTGTCTATCGGTAAATCGACTAAGTATCCTAAAGAGTCTGCTCAGTTGATCAACTTCCTGCTCAACAGCAAAGAAGGTGCTCAGGCGCTGGGTCTGGAACGTGGTGTACCATTGAGTAAAGCCGCTGTGGCTCAACTGACTGCCGATGGCGTTATCAAAGATGATGCACCAGCGGTTGCCGGGTTGAAACTGGCTCTGGCTCTGCCACATGAAGTTGCGGTTTCGCCTTATTTCGACGATCCGCAAATCGTTTCTCTGTTTGGTGATACCATCCAGTCTATCGATTACGGTCAGAAATCTGTAGAAGACGCGGCGAAATACTTCCAACGTCAAGCCGATCGTATTCTGAAACGTGCAATGAAATAATGTAGTACGCGATTTATCTTGTAATCCATCCCTGCCGCACTGACGGCAGGGATTTTTCATTTAAATTAAAACAACCGCGATATTCAATTCGATCTCCCTCACAATTTGAAATCCTATTTTACTTTTTGTTACCCAAGACGATCTCGATCACAGAACGCAATTTAATAATAAATAGAATAGAACTTGTCCCAAAAAGCAAAATGCGCCTTTCTAAATAAATTATTAAGCATCGTCCTAACCAATAGGGAATATAACAATGAAATTTAAATTATTAGCTCTGGCTGTTACGTCATTAATTAGTGTAAATGCAATGGCTGTGACAATTGATTACCGTCATGAAATGAAAGATACAGCAAAAAATGACCATAAAGATCGTTTATTAATGTCTCATCGTTTTGCTAATGGTTTTGGTTTATCTGTTGAGGCCAAATGGGGGCAACATAGTAAATCTGGCACACCGAATAAACCTTTTAATGAAACGGTGAGTAATGGTACTGAAGTCGTCGCCAGCTATGTTTACAATTTCAATAAAACTTTCTCCCTGGAACCAGGTTTCTCTTTAGATTCAAGCTCTACCTCTAACAACTACCGCCCTTATCTGCGCGGTAAAATTAATATCACTGACGATCTGTCTACTTCTCTGCGCTATCGCCCTTATTACAAACGCAATAGTGATAAAATTGGCGGAACTGGACCAACACAAGAGAATGGTTACAACCTGACCGCCGTTGTGAGCTATAAATTCCTGAAAGACTTCCAGGTTGATTACGAACTAGACTACAAAAAAGCCAATAAAGCTGGTGCCTATCAATACGACAATGAGACATATGATTTCTCTCATGATGTGAAACTGGCTTACAGATGGGATAAAAACTGGAAGCCTTATATGGCTGTAGGTAACGTTCCCGAATCTGGTGTTACTGATAACCGTCAAACTCGTTACCGTGTTGGTGTGCAATACAGTTTCTAATAACAGCTTTATTATTTAAATAAGCGTTATTAGTTAGTAAGAGGGATGTTATTGTTAATTGATTCGCTCAGTTTTTTCATTAACATCCCTTTATTATGATGTCCGTAGTCAGTTAAGCAGGTTAGTTACGTTTCTTTGTTACACATGATTTAGCGATATGCGTTTTAGCTATTGGAATGGCTGTGTCTGATTTACCCTCTTCGTGTATGAATGTTATTTCTTTATTAAAATTTGCGGTTCAGGGTGGCCATTTTTCTCCGATATGATGGCCACCCTATTTTTATCATTGCTCAACCATTTCCCCTTCTTCCTTTTGTCAGGTGATCTATCATGATTGTTCGTTCTCTGCTTCTTGGGGCCATTATGATGTCTGTACATGGATTAAGTTACGCCCAACCTGTTTTTCCTATCTGGCCACACGGCGAAGCTCCGGGAGCCTCCTCTTCAACGGTACAGCCACAAGTGGTCGAGCGAAGCAAAGACCCTTCCCTTCCCGATCGCGCGGCAACCGGTATTCGCAGCCCCGAAATCACCGTTTATCCGGCAGAGAAACCCAATGGCATGGCGTTACTCATTACGCCCGGCGGTTCTTATCAGCGTGTCGTGTTGGATAAGGAAGGCAGCGATCTGGCGCCTTTCTTTAATCAACAAGGCTACACCCTTTTCGTGATGACCTACCGTATGCCCGGAGAAGGCCACAAGGAAGGCGCTGACGCCCCGCTGGCCGATGCCCAGCGCGCAATCAGAACGCTGAGAGCCAACGCTGAGAAATGGCACATTGATCCACAGCGCATCGGTATTATGGGATTCTCAGCGGGTGGTCACGTTGCCGCCAGTCTTGGAACCCGATACGCGCAGTCGGTTTATCCTGCGACGGATGCCACTGATAGCATCAGTGCTCGCCCTGATTTCATGGTGCTGATGTATCCCGTTATTTCGATGCAGGCAGATATTGCTCACGCTGGTTCACGCAAACAGCTCATCGGCGAGCAACCGACGGAAGCGCAGGTGCTGCGTTATTCTCCAGAAAAACAGGTAACGGCTCAGACGCCCCCTACGTTTTTAGTGCATGCGGTTGACGATCCGTCAGTGTCGGTTGACAACAGTCTGGTGATGTTCAGTGCGCTGCGAGCAAAACAGGTTCCGGTCGAAATGCATCTCTTTGAAAAAGGGAAACACGGCTTCGGTCTGCGTGGCACCAAAGGGCTTCCCGCTGCGTCCTGGCCCCAACTACTGGACAACTGGCTACGCGCGTTACCTGCCAACAACGAGCAACCGAAAGCCGCACCATAAAACCGAAATAAATCGTTACGCTGTCACCGCTTCCGCAGGCAGAGATAATCTTTTATACTGTATAAAATAACAGTTTTAATTTGAGAAGTTTCATGACTGCGGAAGGACACCTACTGTTTTCTGTTGCCTGCGCGATTCTGGCTAAAAAAGTTGAGCTATCGCCCGCGCTGGCTACCGGAGACTGGTGGCACATTATTCCCGGTGCGCTCCTTACCGCGTTGCTGCCTGATATCGATCACCCCAAATCCGTCCTCGGGCAGCGCCTGAAATGGCTTTCCGCGCCTATTGCGCGTCTTTTTGGTCACCGGGGGTTTACGCATAGCCTCCTTGCCATCGCTGCCGGTATTTTCTTTATTCAGACGCGCCTGCCGCCAGACTGGCCGATTCCAACCGATGTCTATCATGCGATGATCGTCGGGTATTTGAGCCACATTCTCGCTGATATGCTGACCCCTTCCGGCGTCCCCTTACTGTGGCCCTGTCGCTGGCGTTTCCGTTTACCGCTCTTAAACAGCCAAAAAGGTAATCAACTGGAACGTTTCCTGTGCCTTACCTGTATCGGTTTTTCTCTGTATCAACCGCAAAGAAATCTGGATTGCTGCACCTACGAACAATCATTTCGCTTCTTGCACTCAGCACAGACCTACCTCTTCCAATACGTGAAATAGAATGTTATTGGCTACACCGACCTCGGTGTCATGTCATCATATCGGTGTAACACAATGATCAAAGAACTGTTATCCTGTGCGTCTTTGTTATTTTTTATCGCGAAAAATCAGACTGTCCCAAACAACGTAGTTCGTTATTACATATCCGTGGACAAGGTGGCACAAGCGATTCACTCATAGGGAGTAAGGCTGAATGAATTTTCCGCTACTCATAAATATTTTGTTATTTGTCGCATTATTACTCGGATTAGGTTACGCCAGCCGTAATCCATCCTGGAGTCTGGCAAAAAAAGTCTTGCTGGGTTTGCTTGTCGGGGTGTTATTTGGCCTGACGCTACATCTCATTTATGGTGATGATAACCCAGTGATTAAGCAGTCCATCGCATGGTTTAACATCGTAGGTAATGGTTATGTGCAACTGTTACAGATGATCGTTATGCCGCTGGTATTTATCTCCATCCTTAATTCCGTTGCCAAACTGCACAATGCCTCTTCATTGGGGAAAATCAGCCTCTTGACGCTTTCGACCCTGCTGATCACCACGCTGATTTCTGCGCTGGTCGGCGTCTTTGTGACTAACCTGTTTGGCCTGACGGCTACCGGACTGGTGCAAGGCGCGCAGGAAACGGCGCGATTAACGGCGATTGAAAACAACTATGCAGGTAAAGTCGCTGACCTTAACGTTCCCCAGCTTATCCTGTCATTCATTCCTAAAAATCCGTTTGCTGAACTGACGGGGGCTAACCCAACGTCTATTATCAGCGTTGTCGTCTTCGCCACATTCCTTGGTATTGCCGCGCTACAGCTACTGAAGGATGACGCGGTGAAAGGCGAACGTGTTTTAACCGCCATTGACACCCTGCAATCCTGGGTGATGAAGCTCGTTCGTCTGGTGATGAAATTGACCCCTTACGGCGTCATGGCGTTAATGACCAAAATGGTCGCCAGTTCTAACCTGCAAGACATCCTCAAGCTGGGCAGCTTCGTTATCGCTTCTTATCTGGGGCTGGCGATGATGTTCGGCGTTCATGCGCTGATTCTGTCTTTTACTGGCATTAATCCGGCACGTTTTTATCGCAAAGTCTGGCCGGTACTGACCTTCGCCTTTACCAGCCGCTCCAGCGCCGCCACGATCCCACTCAGTATTGAGGCGCAAACGCGCCGCATTGGCGTACCGCAATCTATCGCCAGCTTTGCGGCTTCTTTCGGTACAACAATCGGTCAGAATGGCTGCGCAGGGCTTTATCCGGCCATGCTGGCCGTGATGGTGGCGCCAACGGTAGGAATCAATCCGTTGGATCCCGTTTGGATCGCGACGCTGGTGGGTATCGTTACTATCAGTTCTGCCGGTGTGGCGGGAGTGGGTGGCGGCGCAACTTTTGCGGCGTTAATTGTTCTGCCCGCAATGGGACTGCCAGTGACACTCGTCGCTCTGCTGATTTCCATTGAACCGCTTATCGATATGGGGCGTACCGCGCTTAACGTTAGCGGCTCAATGACCGCCGGGACAGTCACCAGCCAGTTAATGAAACAGACGAATAAAACGGTTTTCAACGCGCAAGATGACGCCGAGTTGACACAGCGCTAAGCGGCACTGACAGCACCAAAAGAAAACGCCGACGGTTGATGCCGTCGGCGTTTTTTATATCTCGGATAAGAAAGATTTCGTGTAGCCAGACTACTTAGCGCTGTGGATTGGTGTCGTAAGCCTGGCAGCTCTGGAAACCTTTATTGAGAACATGCCCCGTGTCGTTGTAGCTGACAAAGTAGTTCTGTGCTGTGCCATCGCGGTTTTTCAGCAGATAATCGCTACAGGTTCCCTTCGCATTGACCAGACGTTTCTCCGTGCCACCACTCCCCGCAACCTGCTGAACCTGCTGCTTTGTCATTCCCACTTTCACATCTTTCACTACCGGCTCATTAACATAGCTTTCCGCCTTATTATAAGCCGAACATCCCGCCAACATGACAGCACCTGCCGCCGCAATGCATACCAGTAATCTGTTATTCTTCATTTCATCACCTCGTGATTATGGGTCATTCTAAGGCTAGTCGGGGACGACCACTTTTTCAAATCATACTGTGAAGATGTAACATCTTGGACGATAGTCAAAAACGAGTATCTATAGGGAAAATGACTACCTGACAGCTTGTTCTTTTTCTTCACGCCGATTCGTTTTACACTCAGGCAATCGTAATAATTCTTTTGCAGTATCAATAAGTTCAGGAGGGGGATGGCATGTCATTACAAAACGACATTATCACTGCGCTGGGAGTGAAAAGTAACATCGATCCAGCACAGGAAATCCGTATTAGCGTTGATTTTTTGAAGAATTATCTGAATGCTCACCCGTTCGTTACCTCGTTGGTTTTGGGTGTCAGCGGCGGTCAGGATTCTACGTTGACTGGTAAACTGTGTCAGACGGCTATCACGGAGTTGCGTAACGACACGGGAAATTCTCGTTATCAGTTCATCGCCGTTCGACTGCCGTACGGCGTGCAGGCGGATGAAGCTGACTGTCAGGACGCTCTCGCCTTTATCCAACCCGATCGTGTATTAACCGTAAACATCAAACCCGCTATCGAGGCCAGTGAAGCCACCTTACGCGCCATTGGCGTAGTGCTTTCCGACTTTGTAAAAGGCAACGAAAAAGCCAGAGAACGGATGAAAGCACAGTACAGCATTGCTGGCATGAATGCTGGCCTCGTTGTTGGCACCGATCATGCGGCAGAAGCAGTAACCGGCTTTTTCACTAAATACGGTGACGGCGGCACTGATATCAACCCCATTTTCCGCCTGAACAAGCGTCAGGGAAAAGCGTTGCTGCGTGAACTTGGCTGCCCTTCTCACCTTTATACCAAAGCCCCAACCGCCGATCTGGAAGAGAACCGTCCGTCCCTGCCCGATGAAGTGGCGCTCGGCGTCACCTATGAGAAGATCGACGACTATCTGGAAGGCAAGCAGATCGATGCGCAAGATGCAGCCATTATCGAAAACTGGTATCGCAAAACCGAGCACAAGCGTCGCCCGCCGATTACCGTTTTTGATGACTTCTGGCAGTAAACCCTTGCTATGAATATCACCGGACGCAGAGAACGGCGTCCGGTTTGCTATTCACACCTTCTGCATACTCTTCATCGATTCCCATACATCCACGCACAGACAACTTGAAGTATGACGGGGAAAACCATGACGCCACAGCGCGCCACGCTCACAGGCTTGTTGGCAATCATTCTATGGAGTACATCCGTTGGGCTTATCCGCAGCCTGACCGAAACGCTCGGCCCCATCGGCGGCGCGGCGATGATTTACTCCACCAGCACACTCTGTCTGCTGGTGTTTTATGGCCTCCCACGCATTAATACGCTGCCCAGAATCTATTTGTTCGCGGGCGGAATACTGTTCGTTTGCTATGAAATATTTCTGTCGCTGTCCATCGGGTTAGCGGATAGCCGCATGCAGGCAATGGAAATAGGGATGATTAACTATTTGTGGCCGAGCTTGACCATACTCTTCTCTCTGTTTATCAACCAACAGCAAAGCCGTTTTTTACTCTGGCCAGGCCTCTCGCTCGCACTCGGCGGCATCGTATGGATGATGAATGGAGAAAGCGACTGGACGCCAGCGCTCTTGTGGCACAACATTCTTGCCAACCCGCTCGCCTACAGTCTGGCATTTTCTGCCGCCTTAACCTGGGCGCTATATTGTAATATCACTAAGCGTTACGGGCAGGGAAAAAGCGGCGTATCACTGTTCTTTTTCATCGTTTCGCTCGTGCTATGGGTTCAATATTCTTTCAGTGCGGAAGAAGCAATGTCGTTAACGTTACCGAGTTCGCTGGAGTTGATCTTTATGGGTGCCTCAACCGCACTGGCCTATTCAGCCTGGAATGCCGGTATTCAGCATGGCAATCTGACGTTGTTGGCAACCGCCTCTTATTTTACCCCCGTGCTATCCACCTTGCTGGCTGCGCTCTGGCTCAATGTCACGCCTGCTATTTCATTCTGGCAGGGTGTCGTAATGGTCACGGCAGGTTCACTAATTTGCTGGTATGCGACACGCGCCCCCAAGCGCTGATCGGCTGCGCCGCGATGGTGTTCCTCTGGGCGTCCCGACCAACGGCAATAACCCTAGTCTGCATACGGTCACATTTTTCGCGCTAACCTGTTATAGTCATCCTCACATCCCGTTACCTAAAAAATAGTCACACATGTTAAGGCGTTTCTTTTCGTACTACTCCCCTTATAAAGGATTATTCGTACTCGATTTCGGCTGTGCCATTCTCGCCGGGCTGCTTGAATTGGGCTTTCCGATGGCGATTAAAGCGTTCATCGATAAACTGCTACCGGCTCAAGACTGGTCGCTGATCTTGTTAGCATCGGTGGCACTCTTAGCGGTGTATTTGCTGAATACCGCACTGATGGCCATCGTCAATTATTGGGGACATGCGCTGGGCGTAGGCATTGAAACCGACATGCGGCGTCAGGCATTTGAGCATCTGCAAAATTTGCCGTTCCGTTACTACGACAATATGAAGACCGGGCATATCATCACCCACGTCACCAAAGATCTGGAAGAAGTCGGAGAAATCGCCCATCACGGCCCGGAAGACCTCTTCCTCGCAATTATGACGTTTATCGGTGCATTCATCCTGATGGCAACGGTTCACCTGAATCTGGCGCTGCTAACGATTATTATCGTGCCTTTCATGACGTATCTCGTCAGCCGTTACGGCGCACGCATGACGGAAACCTGGCGTCAGCTTTTTGGCCAGGTGGGTAACTTCAACGCCCGTATTGAAGAGAGTGTGGGTGGGATCCGGGTCGTTAAAGCGTTTGCCAATGAAGAACATGAGAAGAAACTGTTCTCTAACGATAACGAAAACTACCGTCGTACCAAATTGCAGGCCTATCGCATCATGACCGCCAGTATGACGCTCAGCTACCTCAGCACGCGTCTGATACAGCTTATTGTCATGCTGGCGGGTATTTGGTATGTCATTCAAGGTGAACTCAGCTACGGCGGTTTCATCGGCTTTCTACTGCTGATTGAAGTCTTCTTTCGCCCGGTCGCAAAAATTACCTCCGTGCTGGAGAGTTATCCCAAAGGGATCGCGGGATTCAAGCGTTTTACTCAACTGCTTGATACCGTTCCCGACATTGCCGATGCCCACGATGCCCACGATGTGGGATCGCTGACAGGCGATATCAGGTTTAATCAGGCGAGCTTTGGCTATACCGCCGATCGCCCAATCCTGCGCAACATCGACCTGTCGATTCGCGCAGGGGAAACGGTGGCATTTGTTGGTCCATCCGGTGCGGGTAAAACCACCCTTTGCTCCCTGCTTCCCCGTTTCTACGATTTAAGCAGCGGAACCATCACCATTGACGGTATGGATATCCGCCAGATGACACAGGCGTCGCTACGTAGCCAAATTGGTATCGTACAGCAGGATGTTTTCCTGTTCGGCGGCACCATTAGGGAAAATATCGCCTACGGCAAGCTGGATGCCAGCGATGATGACATTATGGAAGCCGCACGACGTGCTCAATTAGATGAACTGATCGAGAATTTACCCGACGGGTTGGCTACCGTGGTTGGCGAACGCGGCGTTAAATTGTCTGGTGGACAAAAGCAGCGTTTATCGATTGCGCGAATTTTCCTAAAAAACCCGCCGATCCTGATTCTGGACGAAGCAACATCTGCACTGGATACCGCGACGGAGCAGGCGATACAACAGTCGCTCAGCGAGCTTTCCGCAGGACGTACCACGTTGATCATCGCCCACCGGCTGGCAACCATACAGAACGCGGGACGTATTGTGGTGGTGGATAACGGCAGCATCATTGAACAAGGTAGCCATCAAACATTGCTGGAACACAGCGGCATCTATGCCAGATTACATCAGGCACAGTTCGGCCAGGCCTGATTACCTCTTCCTCCGGCGAGGATTTTCCTCGCCTTTTTCTCTCGGCTTTCCCACATAGATGTGACTTCAGAGGTTTCCCTCGCAATAAATTGCATTTAAAATACATCTATTATAATTTCATCAGGACATAACGCACATGGCGAGAAAACCCCTGGGAAAATACCGACAGCGGGAGATCCGTACCGTTGGGTTGATGATCGAATTGTATGAAAAACACCACCCTGAAACCGACGATAACGCGCAGTATAAAGACTTATTCAATTACGCCATCAAGCGTCTGGAACGCTGCCAGTTCGGTGAAGATAAACCCGCGTGTAAGCATTGCCCTATCCACTGCTATCAACCCGCCAGACGCGAAGCGATAAAAGCAATTATGCGCTGGTCAGGGCCGCGAATGCTATTACGTCATCCGATTCTGGCGATTCGCCATTTGATCGACGATCATCGGCCAGTGCCTGATTATCCGAAAAAAGAGACACCACCGAAAGCACCAAATGGACGGGTCATTCGCTTAGCCGCGCAGCATACTGCATCAACAGATACCGAACCAACGTTGAAGCAAATAAAATGAAGGGCGAATCAAATAGGAAAAGGCCGCGTAAGCGGCCTTTTTGGGTGACACAATTACTCTTTGGGAGAGGCGTTCTCTACCCTACTTTTTAGCTTTTGCCCCGGACGGAACGTGACCACGCGGCGCGCCGTAATCGGAATATCTTCGCCAGTTTTTGGGTTACGTCCCGGACGTTGGTTCTTGTCTCGCAAATCAAAATTGCCAAAGCCTGATAACTTGACCTGCTCGCCATTTTCCAAAGCGCGACGAACTTCTTCAAAAAACAGCTCGACTAGCTCTTTGGCATCCCGTTTGCTTAGCCCGAGCTTCTCAAACAGGTATTCTGACATTTCAGCTTTAGTAAGCGCCATAGGTTCAATCCCTCAAGGATGCTTGGAATCGCTGTTTTAATGCTGCTACGCATTCTGCAACGGTAGCGGCAATTTCCTCTTCTGCCAGTGTACGCGTGGTATCTTGCAGGATCAGACTGATAGCCAGACTCTTATAACCTTCGGCTACACCCTTCCCTCGGTACACATCAAACAAGTTTACGCCAACTAACTGATTTGCGCCAACTTTCTTACACTCGGCCAAAATGTCGCCCGCTGGGACATTTTCAGCGACCACCACGGCAATATCACGACGGTTCGCCGGGAAGCGGGAAACCTCGCTCGCCTCAGGCAATACGCGGTCTGCGACCTTATCCCACAACAGTTCGAATACTACGGTGCGCCCGTTAAGATCTAACTTACGCTCCAGTTCTGGATGAATAACACCAATAAATCCAATGTGTTCTCCGCCCAGATAAATAGCAGCACTTTGTCCCGGATGCAATGCCGGATTATTTTCGGCCTTGAATTCGATCTCTGACAACTTACCCGTCAGTGCCAGAACCGCTTCTAAATCGCCTTTTAAATCATAGAAGTCAACGGCCTGACGCGCCAGATCCCAATGCTCTTCATAACGCGAACCGGTAATCACCCCCGCCAGCATCAGATCCTGACGAATACCCAGGTCAGCACTGGCGTCTGGGACAAAACGCAGACCACTTTCAAACAGGCGCAGGCGGCTTTGTTGACGGTTTTGGTTATACACGGCCGCACTCAGCAAACCGCTCCACAGCGATAAACGCATTACTGACATCTCTGCGGAAATCGGACTCGGCAGGCTCAGCGACGCTTCATCAGGATGGATAAGCCCCTGAATTTTCGGGTCAACAAAACTGTAAGTAATTGCTTCCTGATAGCCGTGATCGACCAATAATGTTTTTACGCGCTTCAATGACAGCGACGCTTCGCGATGCGAGGTCATGATCAACGGCGCCTGAGTCGGAATATTCGGAATGTTGTTGTAGCCGTAAATCCGCGCGACTTCTTCAACCAAATCCTCTTCAATTTCCATGTCGAAGCGCCAGCTCGGTGCTGTTGCCTGCCAGCCTGCATCGTTCTTCGTCACGTTACAGCCTAAACGTTGCAGAATATCGCTCACCTGCTCATCAGCAATCACATGACCAATCAGACGATCCAACTTCTCACGGCGTAACGTAATCGTTGCACGCGTTGGTAAATCAGCTTCACTGGTGACATCAACGACCGGACCCGCTTCACCACCACAGATATCGATCAACAAGCGAGTCGCACGCTCAATGGCTTTATGTTGCAAAGCCGGATCGACACCACGTTCGTAGCGGTGGGAAGCATCCGTGTGCAAACCGTGACGACGTGCGCGCCCAGTAATCGACAGCGGATTAAAATAGGCGCATTCCAGCAGCACATTTTGCGTTTCTTCATTGACGCCAGAATGCTCACCGCCAAAAATGCCGCCCATCGACAATGCATTCTGCTGATCGGCAATCACCAACGTATCTGCGCTCAGTTTCGATTCGTTACCGTCCAGCAGCGTCAGCGTTTCGCCCTCTTTCGCCATACGCACAATAATGCCGCCATTCAGACGATCGAGATCGAACGCGTGCATCGGCTGTCCGAGTTCCAGCAGAACGTAGTTGGTAACATCAACCACGGGATCGATAGAGCGAATACCGCAACGACGCAGTTTTTCACGCAGCCACAACGGCGTGGCGGCCTTAACGTTGACACCTTTCACCACACGGCCTAAATAGCGCGGGCACGCCTGTGGGGCCTCGACCTGAATCGGGAAAGTATCCTGAATTGTCGCGGCGACCGGCTCAATAGCAGGTTCATTCAGCGCCAGTTGATTCAACACGGCCACATCCCGTGCCACACCGATGATACCTAAGCAATCCGCACGGTTCGGCGTGACGCTAATTTCAATCGCATTGTCATCCAACTTCAGATACGCACGAATATCTGTGCCAATCGGTGCATCGGCTGGCAGTTCAATAATGCCATCATGATCGTCGGAAATGCCCAATTCGGAAAATGAGCACAGCATGCCTTCAGACGGCTCGCCACGCAGTTTGGCGGCTTTGATTTTGAAATCACCCGGTAACACCGCGCCTACCGTCGCTACAGCGACTTTCAGCCCCTGACGACAGTTCGGCGCACCGCAAACGATGTCCAGCAGGCGTTCACCGCCCACGTTCACTTTCGTCACACGCAGCTTGTCTGCGTTCGGATGTTGCGCACATTCGACGACTTCACCCACAACCACACCGTGGAATGCGCCGGCAACCGGCTCAATGCCATCGACTTCCAGCCCAGCCATCGTGATTTGTTCGGATAGCGTTTCGCTATCAACCGCCGGGTTTACCCACTCGCGTAACCAGAGTTCACTGAATTTCATGATGTATACCCGCCTTACTTAAACTGTTTGAGGAAACGCAGATCGTTTTCGAAGAATGCACGCAGATCGGTCACGCCATAGCGCAACATCGTCAGACGCTCCATGCCCATACCGAACGCGAAACCGGAATACACTTCAGGATCGATACCGACATTACGCAGGACATTCGGGTGCACCATGCCGCAACCCAAGACTTCCAGCCATTTGCCGTTTTTACCCATCACATCCACTTCCGCAGACGGTTCGGTAAACGGGAAATAAGACGGGCGGAAGCGAACCTGCAAATCTTCCTCAAAGAAATTACGCAGGAAATCATGCAGCGTGCCTTTCAGGTTGGTAAAGCTGATGTCTTTATCGACGATCAACCCTTCCATCTGATGGAACATCGGCGTATGGGTCTGATCGTAATCGTTACGATAAACGCGACCCGGTGCGATGATGCGAATAGGCGGTTGCTGCTTTTCCATGGTGCGAATCTGCACACCCGATGTCTGCGTACGCAGCAGGCGTGTCGCATCAAACCAGAACGTGTCGTGGTCAGCGCGTGCGGGGTGATGGCCTGGGATATTTAGTGCATCAAAGTTGTGATAGTCGTCTTCGATTTCTGGCCCGGTTACCACCGAAAAGCCCAGCTCGCCGAAAAAGGTTTCGATGCGATCGATGGTACGCGTCACCGGATGCAGCCCGCCATTTTCAATGGTACGGCCCGGCAGGGAAACATCAATGGTTTCCTGCGCCAGACGCGCATTCAACTCAGCGGATTCCAGCGTTTGCTTACGGGCATTCAGCGCATCCTGAACGTCTTGCTTAGCCTGGTTAATAACGGCACCAGCAGCAGGGCGTTCTTCAGCCGGCAACTCGCGCAGCGAGGTCATCTGAAGGGTTAAGTGACCTTTTTTACCCAGATATTCGACACGCACATTTTCCAGTGCGGCAACATCCTGGGCCTCTTCTATAGCTGTTCTGGCTTTAGCAACCAGCTCTGCGAGATGTGGCATTGTGTTCCTCTTTTTCTGCCTATGCGGCCAACGGTCATGAGTGAAGAATGTCGTTTTACTAAAAACGATAGTAAAAACCGATAATTATAAACAAAAAAGCCTCCCAGAGGGAGGCTTAAGCGCTACTTTTCGTTTCTTTTCTTATGCGCAAAGCCCCCTGAGTTCAGGCGCTAAAGTAAAAAAAGAAACGGAAAATAGCAGCGTTCATACTTGCGTTACCTTGTGCTGAAAATTATGAAAAATCGTGTCAACAATAAAAAATTGTCGTGCTGACGAAAAGAGGGAGCCAAAGCTCCCCCTCTCAACTGACTTACGCCAGTGCCGCTTTCGCTTTTTCGACCAGCGCGCTGAACGCTAATTTGTCGAATACGGCGATATCGGCCAGAATCTTACGGTCAATTTCAACAGAAGCTTTTTTCAAGCCGTTGATGAATTTGCTGTAAGACAAGCCATTTTGACGGGCTGCTGCATTGATACGTGCAATCCATAACTGGCGGAATTGACGTTTACGTTGACGACGGTCGCGGTAAGCGTACTGACCAGCTTTGATTACTGCCTGGAAGGCAACACGATAAACGCGCGAACGGGCACCGTAGTAACCTTTCGCTTGTTTCAATATTTTCTTGTGACGTGCACGGGCAACTACACCACGTTTTACGCGAGCCATATGCTCTCTCCTAAAGTCTTATTCTGAATTAAAAAAAGGTTACTTATGCGTACGGCAGACATGCGACAACCAGGCCCAGATCTCCTTTGGAGACCATACCTTTTGGACGCAGATGACGTTTACGCTTAGTTGACTTTTTGGTCAGAATATGACGCAGGTTAGCATGCTTACGCTTGAAACCACCACCGGCGGTTTTTTTGAAGCGTTTAGCGGCGCCGCGTACTGTTTTAATCTTTGGCATTATTATTTCCACTTCGCATTGTTAATAAAACGAATCAGATAAGGCGAACAAAACCGCACAGGTTGATTGCTTGACGCAAAAAGGTCGTGCGGTCCCGCTACTTGAATGCCTTACTGTTTCTTCTTCGGTGCTAGCACCATGATCATTTGACGGCCTTCGATCTTCGTTGGGAAGGATTCGACGACAGCCAATTCACTCAGATCGTCACGAACGCGGTTAAGCACTTCGATACCAATCTGCTGGTGCGCCATTTCACGACCGCGGAAACGCAGTGTGATTTTGGCTTTGTCACCATCTTCCAGAAAGCGAACCAGGTTGCGTAGTTTGACCTGATAGTCGCCATCATCAGTACCAGGCCGGAATTTAATTTCCTTAACCTGAATAACTTTTTGTTTTTTCTTCTGTTCCTTTGTAGCCTTACTCTTCTCATAGAGGAACTTGCCGTAATCCATGATTCGGCAAACCGGCGGCTCGGCGTTCGGACTGATTTCAACTAAATCAACACCTGCTTCCTCGGCTTTTTCTAATGCTTCATTCAGACTGACAATGCCAAGCTGTTCGCCTTCGACGCCTGTCAGGCGTACCTCATGTGCGCGAATTTCTCTGTTGATGCGATTAGGACGCGCCGGTTGAACTCGTTTTCCGCCTTTAATACCTTATTCCTCCAATTGATGAAGACTACGGCTGCGAATCTCTTGTTGCAGCTTACTGATAACTTCACTGACATCCAGGCTCCCCAGGTCTTTACCACGACGAGTGCGAACAGCAACTTTTCCTGCCTCAACCTCTTTGTCGCCACAAACCAGCATATAGGGAACCCGCCGTAAAGTGTGTTCGCGGATTTTAAAGCCTATCTTCTCATTTCTCAAGTCTGCTTTTACACGAATGCCCGCTTCTTGCAATTTTCGGGTCAATTCATTGACATAATCAGACTGACTATCGGTGATATTAATAATCACCGCTTGAACCGGGGCTAACCAGGTTGGGAAGAAACCGGCGAATTCTTCGGTCAAAATACCGATGAAACGCTCCATTGATCCCAAAATAGCCCGGTGAATCATAACTGGCACCTGGCGCTCGTTGCTTTCGCCAACGTAAGACGCGTTCAGGCGACCCGGCAATGAAAAGTCGAGTTGCACCGTACCACACTGCCACGCACGATCCAAACAATCATGCAGAGTAAATTCAATTTTAGGGCCGTAGAACGCCCCTTCACCCGGCTGATAGTCGAATGCGATGTTATTTTCAATCAATGCGGCTGCCAAATCGGCTTCGGCACGATCCCACATGTCATCGCTACCAATGCGTTTTTCAGGACGCGTAGACAGTTTCACCACAATTTTTTCAAAACCGAAGGTGCTGTACATGTCGTACACCATCTTGATGCAACTGTTCACTTCATCGCGAACCTGCTCTTCCGTACAGAAGATGTGCGCATCGTCCTGAGTAAAACCGCGAACGCGCATTAAACCATGCAGAGAGCCTGACGGTTCATTACGGTGACAGCTACCGAATTCGGCCATACGCAGCGGCAGATCGCGGTATGATTTCAATCCTTGATTGAAGATTTGTACATGGCCCGGACAGTTCATCGGTTTGATGCAATATTCACGATTCTCCGATGACGTCGTGAACATCGCTTCTTTGTAGTTTTCCCAGTGACCGGTTTTTTCCCACATCACGCGATCCATCATGAATGGACCTTTTACTTCCTGATACTGGTACGACTTCAGCTTCATACGTACAAATGCTTCCAGTTCGCGGAAGATTGTCCAGCCATCGTTGTGCCAGAATACCATTCCCGGCGCTTCTTCCTGCATGTGATACAGGTCAAGCTGTTTGCCGATCTTGCGGTGGTCACGCTTAGCCGCCTCTTCGAGACGTTGCAGGTAGGAAGCCAGTTGTTTTTTATCTGCCCATGCCGTGCCATAGATACGTTGCAGCATTTTGTTTTTGCTGTCACCACGCCAGTAAGCACCGGACGTTTTCTGCAATTTGAAATGGTGGCAGAAACGCATATTCGGTACGTGTGGACCCCGACACATATCGATGTATTCTTCATGATGATACAGACCAGGACGGTCATCGCGACTGATGTTCTCATCCAGAATCGCTATTTTATAAGTCTCACCGCGTGCAGCGAAGGCATCGCGTGCTTCCTGCCAACTGACTTTTTTCTTAATGACGTCATAGTCAGTATCAGCAAGCTCGTGCATACGCTTTTCGAGCAGTTCAATGTCTTCCTGAGTCAGCGTTCGGTCAATATCAACATCATAGTAAAAACCGTTATCGATAACCGGACCAATCGCCATTTTGGTATCTGGCCATAATTGCTTGATCGCATGACCCAAAAGGTGCGCACAGGAATGGCGAATAATTTCCAGACCCGCATCATCTTTCGCGGTGATAATGGCGAGTTGCGCATCGGTATCGATCTTATCGCTGGCATCAACCAGCTCGCCATTGACGCGTCCGGCGATGCAGGCTTTTGCCAGACCGGGACCGATATCAAGTGCAACATCCAGGGGAGAAACGGCGTGGTCGTAATGACGCTGACTTCCATCAGGAAGGGTGATAACTGGCATTATAATTCCCTTATTTACAGTGGTGAACCACACGAAAGCTCACATGCAAAAATTCGTCTATCAATTGAAAATCAAAAGTGTTAGCCATGCTATTTCTCTGTACTCTGTGAAATATATACACATGATGCGAACACAACGGTGCGCACTAGCGTGACATGGGTAACGTCAGGGCAATAATACACCTTATAACTTGTGTGTTAAAGCCAGATGGGTAGCCTGTTCATCTTTGCTATATGCTGAACAGGCTACAAAAGCGTTTACGGCGTTTGTACCGATTTCAACGCCGCGTTATTTTTGCGGGAAAGTCGGAAACCGAACCAAATCACCGCAACCCAAAACGGTATTAATATTACTGAAATGCGGATCCCCGGCGACAGTAGCATAATGACCAAGATTCCTGCCAGGAAGGCCAGACACAGGTAGTTGCCCCACGGATACCAGAAGGCTTTGAACGCAGGTACAATTCCCTTCTCTATCATTGCCTGACGGAAACGCAGGTGTGCAAAGCAGATCATGATCCAGTTAATCACCAACGTCGATACCACCAGCGCCATCAGCAGTTCAAAGGCTTTGCCCGGCATCAGGTAGTTAATCGCCACACCGAGCGATGTCGCCAATGCCGACAGCGCGATAGAATGAACCGGCACACCGCGTGCGTTGACCTTGGCAAGAGATTTCGGTGCATTTCCCTGTTTTGCCAAACCGTACAGCATCCGGCTATTGCAATATACGCCGCTGTTATACACGGAGAGCGCCGCTGTCAGTACCACAATGTTAAGGGCGTTGGCCACAATGTTGCTATTTAGCGCATGGAAAATAAGTACAAACGGACTACCACCGTCAACAACATTCCCCCACGGATAAAGCGATAACAAAATAGACAGCGCGCCGATATAGAAAATCAGGATGCGGTATACCACCTGATTGGTCGCCTGAGGAATGGAGCGTTTCGGATCGGCAGCCTCTGCGGCCGTGATACCCACTAATTCCAGACCACCGAATGAAAACATGATCACAGCCATCGCCATGATTAATCCGCTCACGCCATGCGGCATGAACCCACCATGGATCCACAAGTTACGCACCGTTGCGGTTTCACCGCCATTGCCACTCAGCAACAGATAACTGCCAAAAACAATCATTCCGACGATGGCAAGCACTTTGATAAGGGCGAACCAGAATTCTGTTTCTCCAAACATCCGCACATTAATCAGATTGATCAGGTTGATGAGCACGAAGAATATCGCAGCAGACAGCCAGGTTGGCGTTTCAGGCCACCAGAATTGAATATAAATCCCTACCGCCGTCAGTTCCGCCATCCCAACCAGAACAAACATCGCCCAGTAGTTCCAGCCGGCCAGAAAACCCGCAAAATCGCCCCAGTATTTATAGGCGAAATGGCTAAACGAACCGGCTACCGGTTCTTCCACCACCATTTCACCCAACTGTCGCATAATCAGAAACGCAATCATTCCAGCGATAGCATAACCCAGTAAAACGGATGGCCCCGCCATTTGGATAGTCTGCGATATCCCTAAAAACAATCCCGTACCAATAGCGCCACCTAGCGCTATCAACTGAATATGTCGGTTTTTTAACCCGCGTTTTAAAACCAGCTCATGTTGATCATTTGCCATGTTGTTTTGAGCATTTGTCATATTATTTTTATGCTTCCCGTAAAGCCTTCTTCATTTTATATCAAGACTTGCTCGCATCATCAGTATGAAAGATGACGCGAGCAGGCAAAGAATAGGGGTTTAAGCGCGACACAGTGACGGGCGATTAACGTTCAGGGATGACGCTTTTAAACGTGAGTTCCACCTCGTCATTATCAAGCTCCGCGGCCATTGCTTCAGGTTCATTTTTCTCTATATGCTTCTGGGGCTGCAATTTTTTCAATAACGCGACCTGCTGACGTTGCTGCTCTACGAGCTCTTGCAGCAATTTTATTTGCTCATTCGCTCTGACGCTTGCCCGATTGACAAAAAACCAGATCAACGCAGCCAGCAGCACAACCAGCAAGACAAAAACCACTTCTAATATGTTCACAACGACTCCACTTATCACGACTTATGATCGATACCTCTGGACCATCTTAACACCGTGGCACCGTCAAGTTCGATACCCGACCACATCCGTTATCCACATCGTGTTGATGAATATCGCTATCGTATTGACACAAAAATAAAAAAGCCTGTCGGTAAAGACAGGCTCAGGAATTGATAGGAAATATCAGAAAGGATAATCGTGGTAACCCATTTGTTCAGAGATATTTCTGGCCGCAGTATGCAGCATCGCCACATATTCGTGTTTGTTTTCTTCTGAAAAACGAATCGTTGGGAACGAAATACTGAGGCCGGCAATGACTACGCCAAAACGATCAAACACTGGCACAGCGATACAGCGCAACCCTTCTTCCTGCTCTTCGTTATCTTCTCCGTAACCTTGCTCGCGCACGACATCCAATTGGTTAAGGAGATCTTCAGCCGTGCACAGTGTGTGTGGTGTACTGCGCGTAAATTCGACCGTCGACAGAACCTCTTCCACTTCGCTGCGATCGCGCCATGCCAGCAGCACTTTACCGATCGCGGTACTGTGTAACGGGTTGCGGCGACCAATACGCGAATACATACGCAGGTTATACATTGAGTCAATCTTGTGGATATAAACGATGCCGTCTTCATCCAGTGCGCCAAGGTGAATCGTTTCCCGCGTTAGTGCAGACAATTCACGCATCTGTATATCTGCACTACGGATTAAATCTACGTTCTGCAATGCTTTGGCGCCAAGTTCAAACAACTTGAGCGTCAACGAATATTTCTCTGATTCGCCTTCCTGCGCCACATAGCCCAGGGATTTCATCGTCTGCAAGAAGCGGTAAACAGTACTCTTAGACATCATGACTCGCTGAGAAAGTTCGGTAATACCAATTTCTCTCTCTTCACCTAATGCCTGCAAAATACCAAAGACCTTTAAAACGGACGACACGGAATCGGGTTGTTTATCTAAATCTGCAATAGCCATTTTTGTGGTTACCCTACTCAGGTTTTTTTGTTTTAAAAAAAATAGAACAATGGTTTTAGTATAAAGGGAACGCTTTGATTATGGCAATGGAGCAACAACGATAATCAAGTTAACTTTGAGAAACAACCGCGTCAGAGACGTAATAAATAATATGTAAGAAAATATTTAAAATAATCCGCGCCATAAAATATGACGCGGATTTATTAGTATTATTAGTTCCAGACTGAATCAGGAACCTTCGCCAGATACAGTGCTGGTTTTCCATCTACGTCGGAAGTAAACAGGACTTGTTTATTATCCGGGGTGAAAGACGGATGCGGGTGAGTGACCTGACGATCCCCTTCCAGTACGTCCCAGGACGTATTGTGCTGTGCAATGCGATGTTCTTTGCCAGTTTTCAGGTTGAAAACATACAGGAACGGATCGTTCTCAATTTTGTAGCCACCATCGTCCTGAACGTCGACCGGCGCATCGGAACCATCACCAACCAGCAGCGTGCCGTCATAGTTACTCATCAGGTGAGAACACGGCGGCATGACGCGCAACTGACGATCTTCCAGCGTGACGGGATCGATGCTGCGGATGTAGCGGTTGCTGTCATCTTTAAGGTAAGAGACGTAAATCATCGCGGAACCATCCGGTACCCAGAATTCGTGGGTACAGCTTTCGCCTTCAGCATGCTCTTTCACTTTACGCATGTTGGTGCCATCTTCATTGATGAACCACATACGGGCATCAACCAGGTCGTGCGGGCCTTCGTGACAGAACGCCACCGTGTTGTCATCACCAGGACGATAAATTGGGTGACCCAGCCACTGATTTTCCTGAAGAATAGTCTCGGCTTTGCCCGTGACCAAATCGACGCGAATCAGACGACAGCATGGATTAGTGAAGTAGAATTCCTGAAATTTTTTCCAATCGGTCAGTGGCTTCCAATCTTCCTTTTTGATCTCAATACCGACCATTTTGGTGCAATCAGAGTTGGCAACCCAAGTACCATAGCCGACCCAATCGTCAGGCACCTGATAAATCGTTTTCTCTTCCAGCGTAGCCAGATCGACACGCATCAGATTGCGGGTATTTTTGACGTAATACAGCGCATCATCATTCGGGGACAGGAAACCACCGAACGTGTTGTCGCCCTTGCCTTCCGTCAACTGCGTGGCGCTCTGCGCTTTTAAATCCAGCAGGTAGTAATTCCACGGGCCGTCAAACGCCGCGCCAAATAACAGTTTACTACCGTCATTGAAGAAGCACTTCTGGTAGAAATAGTTGCGGTGGCAGATAACATCGGGCGGGGTTAAACGCACAACTTCGGTGCCGGTTGCTGAATCCTGGTAGGTATGGAACGTTAGGGGGATCTTGTTACCTTTGGCCATCCGTAAATCCTTAGAACTTATCATGAAGAATTTGACGCCACACGCGCATACTCTTCGATAACCTGACCTTTCGAGATCGTCCGGTAAATCGTTCACTCCGACACCGGTTGTTCAAAAATCAGGCCACCAATCTCACGCGAGACGCCTGTTATATCGGCATTATAGAAACAATGTTTCATTTTTCCGTGATCGTGGTTTTATTTTATAAAACATTCTTCATGTTTTCACCATCTGTTTCAGATCGAATAACAACATTCAGATGGAAAATCAGTAGAAACAGATGAATCAACAACCCCTGAAATAACAAAGGCCCGAATGGGCCTTTGGAAGGAAACGATTGTGATTACTTCAGATATTCGCCAGAGCGCAGCGCTTCAATTCGCTTATCCAACGGCGGGTGTGACATAAACAATTCGCTGAAGGATTTCGATTTCCCATTAATGCAGAAAGCCATCATGCTACCCTCTTCTTGCGGCTCATAGCTGGTCTTCAAGCGTTGCAACGCAGCGATCATTTTCTCACGCCCCACCAGCTTAGCGGAGCCGGCATCCGCATGGAACTCTCGGTAGCGTGAGAACCACATGGTGATGATGCTGGCAAGAATACCAAACACCAGTTCCAGCACTGTCGCGACAACAAAGTAAACCGCCATATTACCGCTGCCACTTCCGCCTTCATCGCGGTTGCCGGACAGAAAGCCGGAAGCAACCTGAGCGATCAAACGAGAAGCAAAGATAACGAAAGTGTTCACGACGCCCTGAATCAGCGTCATCGTCACCATGTCGCCATTGGCAATGTGGCTAATTTCATGTGCGATAACCGCTTCCGCCTCGTCACGGCTCATATTTTGCAGTAAACCGGTACTCACGGCTACCAACGACGCGTCACGACGGGCGCCCGTTGCAAACGCATTGATGTCTGGAGCATGGTAAACTGCCACCTGTGGCATGGCGACGCCAGCCTGTTGTGACTGTGAACGAACGGTTTCCACCAGCCAACGTTCTGTGTCGTTGCGTGGTTGTTCAATGACCTCACCGCCAACGGACCGTAACGCCATCCATTTAGACAACAGCAGTGAAACAAACGCACCGCCAAAGCCAAACAGCCCAGCCATAATCATGAGGCCCTGGACACTGCTGGACTGAATTCCCGTCAGGCTGAGTACCAGCCCGAAAACCAACATCACCGCCAGGTTGGTGATCAGGAAAAGCGCAATACGCATCATAAAGGTCAGATTTCCTCTCGTAGAAAGATCAAGTTTGCCACATTTATATCGTATGGGTTGTGGTGGTATTTTCAAGCATTCTTAACTTTTCAGTTACCAAATCCACATAACTTTACACTTTCTAAAAGGAAAGCGGCATCCAGCTTGCCGTATCAGTGCAGTGGTGTTGATCGAAAATAGATTCAGTGGCGGGCAGAACATCATC